>JAVXWR010000622.1:0-3208 GCA_032230725.1 Actinomycetota bacterium | reverse complement strand
TTGTCGCCCTCGAGCACCGTCACGCCCTGCTCGGCCAGGTGGACCTCGCGGTCGTGCACGCCGCGGAAGTCGGTCAGGCGGATGCGCAGCAGCCTCACCGCTCACCCCCGACGGCAGCGAGCCGGTGCAGCAGGGCGAGCGCGTCGAGGGCCTCCGCGTCGTCGGCCTGCGAGGCCAGCTCGGACGCGGCGGAGGCGGCGAACCCCGAGAGGCCCAGCGCCTCGACGTCGGCGTCGTCGGGGCGCGTGACCAGCTCGTCGGTGTCGACCTCGAGCGCCGCGAGCACCGGGGCGTGCCCGGCGAGCACGTCGTCGAGGCGGGCCCGCTGGCGCAGCGTGAGGGTCCCCTCGCAGGCCAGGCGCAGCGCGGTGCGCTCCGGCGCGGGGAGGGCGCCGAGGCGGGCGTCGAGGAACTCGAGGTCGTCGCCGGTGTCGAGCGTCGCGCGCTCGCGGGTGAACGCCCAGCGACCCACCCGCACGGCCCGCACCGAGGCGCCGTCGGCGTCGGTGTCGACGACGAGCACGTGCCCGGGGTCGGTCTCGTCGTGCGACGTGACCTCGGGGGCGCCCGAGTACGCGATCCGGTGCTCGCCGGGGAACGCCCAGGTGGAGTGCCGGTCGCCCAGCGCCACGTAGTGCACCCGGCCGTCGGCCAGCGCGGCCCGGCACGCGTCGGTGCGGATGACCGCGGGATCGTGCGCGTCGGGACAGAGCACGTCGACCGCGCCGTGCCCGGCCAGCACCCGCACGACGCCGGCCGGCGCCGGCTCGAGCGCCCGGAGCTGGTCGGCCACGAGGTCGGACAGTGGCCGCTTCGAGGACCACGGCGCGGCCACGACCTCGATCCCGGGCGCCACCTCGTGGACCCCGGCCCGGTCGAGCACGACGACCTGCGGCGGGCAGCGGCGCGCGAAGTCCGCCCGGCGCGTGACCAGGGCGGCGTCCGCCGGATCGTGGTTCCCGGGCAGGAGCAGCACCGGCACGGTGAACGTCCGCAGCGTCTCGCAGGCCCGCCCGACGACGTCCGGCCCCACCAGGTTCGACTCGAACACGTCCCCGCACACGACGACGAACGCCGCCCCCTCGTCCGCGGCCACCCGCCCGAGGGCGGCGACGGCGTCCAGGCGGGCCTGCGCGAAGCGTGCCTGCGCCTCGCCCGCGGCCTGCCCGGGGCGCCCGGCGCCGAGGAAGCGCCGCGTCATGCCCAGCTGCCAGTCGGCGGTGTGGATGAAGCGCATGCTCACCTCCCCGGACCTCGACGACCGTAGGCCGTTCCCGGTGACGGCCCGACGGCGACACCCCGGCCGCCGTCGTGATCATCAGAGCACGACCCCCCGACAGCCTCGGACCCCTCTGGCGGGACGACGACGGGTGCGGCAGGTTCCGACGGGTGAGCACCCCTCCCGTCCGCGTCGAGACCGGCACCGACCCCGAGCTCGCCGTCGTCACCGTGAACCACCCGCCGCTCAACCTCTACGACCGCGACCTGCACACCGCGCTGTTCGAGGCGGTCACCACCCTCGAGCAGCAGCGTCCGCGCGGGGCGCTCTTCCGCGCGGAGGGCAAGGTCGTCAGCGGGGGAGTGGACGTCCGCGACGCCTTCCTGCCGCTGGCCCAGACCTCCGACGTCGAGGGCGGTACCCGCTACTTCGCGGAGCTCGTGGAGCTCGGCGAGCGGGTGCACCTGCTGCCGTTCCCCACGGTCTTCGCCGCCCACGGCCTGACCCTGACGTGGGCGTTCGAGCTCGCCCTGGCCTGCGACCTCATCGTCGCCGGGGAGTCGGCGAGCTTCGGGCTGATCGAGGCCACGGTCGGGCTCACGCCGGCCATGGGCGGGACGCAGCGCCTGGCCGAGCGGGTCGGACAGGGCCGCGCGAAGTACTTCGTCATGACGGCGGGCCGCTTCGGCGCCGCCGAGATGGAGCGCTGGGGCGCGGTGGACCGGATGGTCCCCGACGACGAGGTCGACGGCACCGCGCGGGAGCTGGCCCGGTCGCTGGCGGCCGGACCGACGCGGGCCCACGCCGCGACGAAGGAGATCCTGCGCGAGCTGGCCGTCGGGGGGCTCGGGCAGGCCAACGCCCGCACCGCGGAGATCGCGGGCGCGCTGTTCGGGACCGAGGACCTGCGCGGGGCGATGGAGTCGTACGTCGAGCAGGGCCACGGGAAGGCGCGCTTCACCGGCCGCTGAGACGCTCGGCCGCGCTCTCGACGACGGGCACACCGCGCACGCGCATGCGTCGCCCGGCATGCGGGCCGTGCTGGTGATCATGGACGTTGTCGGAGTGGCGAGCCCTGCACCGTGCCACCGGGTAACACGAACACGTGGTCTCTGTTACCCGAGGTTTCCGTTACCCGGGGTCGTGGATATATTCGTGTCGTCAGCCGATGTCACATGGGGAGATGACGCACGTGAGCACCCCGACGACCACCCGCCCGGCAGCATCCCGCTCCACCCGATCGTCGAGCGGCGCCGAGGCCTCGGCCCGCCTGCTGCGCTCGGCCGCGAAGAAGTCGTACGACCCCGATGTCGACATCGACTGGGACGCCCCGCTCGACCCCGCCAAGACCTGGACGCCGGACCACCGTGTCTCGCTCTACGGCACCGCGCTCTGGGAGGCCCTCGACGCGGACCAGCGCCGCGAGCTCGCCAAGCACGAGGCCTGCAGCGTCGCCGGCGCGGGCGTGTGGTTCGAGACGCTGCTCATGCAGCGGCTGCTCAAGGACTTCTACGACGCGGACCCGACGAGCGACCGCGCGCAGTGGGCCCTCACCGAGGTCGCCGACGAGTGCCGCCACTCGCAGATGTTCACGAGGATGACCCAGGTGGCCGGGGTCCCGACCTACGGCCCGGTGCCGTGGATCCGCGCGCTGTCGAAGCTCTACAGCGTCGTCACCTGGGGACCGTCGGCCTACGCGACCATCCTCGTCGCCGAGGAGGTCCTCGACCGGCTCCAGCGCGAGCAGGCCGACGACCCCGAGGTCCAGCCGCTCATGCGCCAGGTCAACAAGATCCACATCATGGAGGAGGCGCGGCACGTCTCCTTCGCCCGCGCCGAGGTCGCCGAGGGCATGACGGCGCTCTCGCGTCCCGCCCGCGCCTACCACCGCTTCGTGACGGCCTTCGTCAGCTTCTTCATCGTCCGCAGCCTCATCCACCCGGGCGTCTACTCCTCGGTGGGCATCGACCCGACGCGCGGGCGGCGCGA
>JAVXWR010000617.1:0-8530 GCA_032230725.1 Actinomycetota bacterium | reverse complement strand
GAGCAGGTCGGCAGCGGGGCGATGGGCGTGGTGTGGCGCGCCGAGGACGAGGTGCTCCGCCGAACGGTGGCCCTCAAACAGGTCCGCCTCCCGAGCGGGGTCGACGAAAACACCCGCAACCAGGCCTACCGCCGGGTGATGCGCGAGGGACGGCTGTTCGCCCGCCTGCACCACCCACACGCGATCGCGGTCTTCGACGTCGTCGACCACGCGGACCAGCCGTGGCTGGTCATGGAGTACCTGCCGTCCCAGAGCCTGTCCGAGGCCGTCACCGCGCACGGGGTGCTGTCGCCGCCGGTCGCCGCGAAGGTCGGGCACCAGGTCGCCGCGGCGCTGACGGCGGCCCACACGGCCGGGATCGTCCACCGCGACGTCAAGCCCGGGAACGTCCTCCTCGGTCCCGACGGCGTGGTCAAGGTGACCGACTTCGGCGTCTCCCGCGCGATCGACGAGGCGACCATCACCTCGAACGGCATGATGGCCGGGACGCCGGCGTACCTGGCCCCGGAGGTCGCCCGCGGCGCGGACGCCGACTTCCGCTCCGACGTCTACTCCCTCGGCTCGACGATCTACGCCGCGGTGGAGGGCCGGCCGCCGTTCGGCCAGGACGAGAACGCCCTGGCCCAGCTGCACCGCGTCGCGACCGGCGACTACACCCCACCGCAGCGCGCCGGCTCGCTGACCTCGTTGCTGGAGCGGCTGCTCGCGGGCGACCCGGCACGGCGCCCCGAGATGCACCAGGTCCGCGACGAGCTCGCACGCCTCGCTGCCGTCGAGGCGGAGACCGACGAGTGGACCGAGGCGGAGCACGAACCGACGGACCCGACGCTGCCGGCCGGCGCCTCAGGCCCCGCCGTCACCTCGGCCCCGACTCCTGCTCCCGCTGTACCCGCGCGGACGGCCGCTCCTGCTGCCGGTCCCCCGAGCCGTCCCGCTCCCCCGAGCCGTCCAGAAGCGACGATCCCGGCCACCACCATCCCCGCGCCGTCCGGCAGCGCCGTCGCGGACGTGCTGGTCCGGTCTCCCGACGCGCCGGACGACCCGGAGGAGCAGGACCGCGACGACCGCCCGCGGCGACGACGCGGTGCCCTGGTCGGAGCGGGCCTCGCGGTCCTGCTCGTCGGGGCCGTCGTCGTCGTCGCGCTCGTCCTGAGCATGAGGACGGGGGGCGGCGGCACCGCGACCGCCGGCGGACCCGCCCCGAGCACGGCGGACCCGTCGGGCACCACCTCCAGCGGCTCCGACCAGGCCTCCGGGACGTCCGGCGGGGCGAGCTCCGGCGACGGGTCCGGTGGCGCGGCCTCGGCGGCTCCGGTGGCCCGCCCCCAGGGCACGCCGGAGCAGGTCGCGCAACAGCAGGCGGTGATCGACTACTACGGCCTCATCCCGACTAACCTGCCCGCGGGCTGGCAACACCTGACGCCCTCCTACCAGAGCAACACCGCCGGTGGGTTCGCCTCCTACGCCGGCTTCTGGGGCGGGATGCGCCGGGTGAGCGTGCAGGGCGTGTCGTCGGGTCCGGGCGACACCGTCGACGCCACGGTCACCTACGTCCACGACGACGGGCGTACCAGCCAGGAGCGGACGCTGTTCCGCATGGTGCAGCAGGACGGCACCTGGAAGATCGACGGCAGCCAGGTGCTCGCGAGCAGCTGACGAACGGCGCCGCCGGGGTCCTCACCACCCCGCCGGGGTCGGCGCCGGCGCCTGCCCGGTGAGCAGGTCGAGCAGGCTGTGCGGGGTGTCCTCGCCGAAGCAGAGCCCGAAGTCGCGGGCGGCCTCGGTGGCGGCGTCCGCGCTGCGGGCGAACAGCGCCTGCTCGTAGAAGCCCAGCGCGGCCTCGACGTCGTCGGGGTGCGCGGCGAGTGCCCGGCCGAGCTCGGCACCGTCGTACATGGCCAGGTTGGCGCCCTCCCCGTTGGGCGGTGCGAGGTGGGCGGCGTCGCCGAGCAGGGTCACGCCCCGCGCCCGCTCCCACCGGTGCCCGATCGGCAGGGCGTTGAGGGGGCGCAGGACCGGGGCGGTCTCGCCGTCGGTGATCAGCGCGGTGAGCTCCGGGGTCCACCCGTCGAACTCCTGCGCGATCCGGGCGGCGGCCGCGGCAGGATCGGTGACGTCGATCGCCGCGAACCACTCCGGCGACTTCGACAGCGCCACGTAGGTGTGCAGGGTCCCGCCGCTCTCCCGGTGGGCCTGGATGCCCTTCCCGGGGACGAGCGCCATCATCGACCCGTCGCCGACGACCTTCGCGGCGGCCGGGTGCCGGACCTCGGCGTCGAACAGGTAGGTCTCGACGAACGACAGGCCGACGTATCGCGGGGTGGCGTCGGAGAGCAGCGGACGGACCCGGGACCAGGCGCCGTCCGCGCCGACCACCAGGTCCGTGACGACGCTGCTCCCGTCCGCGAAGGCGACCTCGTGGCGACCCTCCTCCAGGGCACGGACGTCGGTGACCTTGTGGCCCCACCGGACGGTCCCGGCGGGCAGCGAGTCGAGCAGGACCCGCCGCAGCTCGCCACGCTGCACCTCCGGGCGTCCGCCGGTGCCCTCGTCGGGTTCGTCGAGCAGGACGGTGCCGTCCGGGGCGAGGACCCGGGTCGCTTCGCGGCCCTCCAGGATCAGCTCCCGGAACTCCTCGGTCAGGCCCGCCGCGTCGAGGGCCGGCTGGCCGTTGTACTCGTGGATGTCGAGCATCCCGCCCTGCGTCCGGGCGGTCGGGGACGGCTCGGCCTCGTAGACCGTGACCGCGATTCCGTGGACGTGCAGGACGCGGGCCAGGACGAGTCCGCCGAGACCGGCTCCGATGATCGTGACGGTGGTGGTGTCCATGGCGGTACCCCCAGGTTTCTGGTATGCCGTTCCAATCTTGGAACGACGCTCCATCCGTGTCAAGATGGTCGCGTGGCACCAGGGACGCGCCGGTCGCAGCGGCGTACGGAGGCGCTCTCCCGGGAACGCATCGTCGAGGCCGCCGTCGAGCTGCTCGACGCTGACGGCGAGGGCGAGGGCGGACTGACGTTCCGCGCGCTGAGCGAGCGCCTCGCCACCGGACCGGGGGCCATCTACTGGCACGTGACGAACAAGGAGGAGCTGCTCGCCACGGCCACCGACGCCCTCGTCGCCGCGGCCCTGACCCTCGAGCCCGCCGGAACCCCGGAGTCACCGCACGACCGGATCCGCGCCGTCGCTCTCGGCCTGTACGACGCGATCGACGACCACCCGTGGCTCGGCGCGCAGCTCTCGGCGCAGATCTCCCGCAGCCCGTCGGGATCGGTCACCCCGAGGATCTTCGAGAGTCTCGGCCGGCCGATCCGCGAGCTCGGCGTGCCCGAGAGCAGCTGGTTCGCCGCGACCTCGGCGCTGATGTACTACGTCCTCGGTGCCGCCGGGCAGAACGCCGCGAACACCCGCACCGGCGGACCCGAGGTGGACCGCGCCGAGTTCCTCGACGCGGTGTCGTCGGGGTGGGAGGCGCTCGACCCCGACGAGTACCCGTTCACCCGCGCCGTCGCGGAGCAGCTGCGCGATCACGACGACCGCGAGCAGTTCCTCGCCGGGATCGCCCTCATCCTCGCCGGCGTGACCGCGGCACCTCGAGGCGACCTGCCGTAGGGCAGCCCCTCGTCCGGGCCGGCATCGTCGAGCGCGCGCCCGGCGGCGTGACCTCAGCCGGGGCAGCCGGGCTCGCCCACGGAGGTCCCGGCCCCCTCGAGGATCGTGACGGCGAGCTTCCCGAGCACGGCCAGCTCGTCGGCGCCGACCGCATCGAGGACGAGGTCCCGGACCGCGGCCACGTGCCCCGGAGCGGCCGCGGTCAGCTTCTCGTGGCCCGCGTCGGTCAGCGTCGCGATGGTGAACCGCCCGTCGCTCGGGCAGGTGGCCCGCAGCACCCAGCCGTGGCGTTCCAGCCGGGCCACGGCGTGGGAGAGCCGCGACAGCGAGCCGTTGGCCATCTGCGCCAGCTCGCTCATCCGCAGTGTCCGCCGCGGCGCCTCCGAGAGCCGGGCCAGCACCAGGTACCCGAACAACGTGAGGTCCGCGTCGCGCTGGAGCTGCCCGTCCAGCGCGCTCGGCAGGGTCAGCAGCAGCGCGCAGAAGGGCATCCACGCGGCGAGCTCATCGGTGTCCAGCCACCGCGTCCCGCTCCCGGGCTCCTCCACCACCGTCATGGTCACGAAGCGTACAGGAGTTGAACGCTCAACTCGACCGCTTGACTTGAGCACTCAAGCCGAGGACAGTCCAAGTCAGTTGACGCCTCAAGTGTTGCGACGGGCCACGTCGCGGAGGCCGACCACCACCAGGAGGACCACATGACCGAGGCCACGACCACCACCCCCGAGCTCACCCTCGCCGGCGACTACGTGATCGACCCCGCGCACTCGCGGATCGGCTTCACCGCCCGCCACGCCATGGTCACCAAGGTCCGCGGCGCCTTCGGCGAGTTCTCCGGCACCGCCCACCTCGACGACGACCCGTCGGCCTCGCACACCTCGCTGACCATCGTCGCCCCGAGCTTCACCACCGGGCAGGAGCAGCGCGACGGCCACGTCAAGAGCCCCGACTTCCTCGACGTCGAGAACTTCCCCGAGCTGACCTTCCGCTCGACCTCCGTGGAGGCCGACGGCGAGGTCTACCGGATCACCGGCGACCTCACGATCCGCGACACCACCAAGTCGATCACGATCGACTTCGAGTCGGCCGGACTCGCGAAGGACCCGTTCGGCAACATCCGCGCGGGCTTCGAGGGCACCACCACGATCAACCGCAAGGACTACGGCATCACCTTCAACGCCGCGCTCGAGACGGGCGGCGTGCTGGTGAGCGACAAGATCGGCCTGGAGTTCGACATCTCCGCGATCAAGACCGCCTGACCTGTGTCGGCCCGCTCCGGGGCCGGGCCCACCGCCCTCGCGACGCCCTAGAGGGCGGCCGCGAGGGCGCGCCCGGCCTCCCGGCCGGAGAAGATGCAGCCACCGAGGAACGTCCCCTCCAGGGACCGGTACCCGTGCACGCCGCCGCCGCCGAACCCGGCGGCCTCCCCGGCGGCGTGGAGCCCGGCCACGACGCCGCCGTCGGCCCCCCGGACCCGTCCGCCGAGGTCGGTCTGGAGCCCGCCGAGGGTCTTGCGGGTGATGATGTTCAACCGGGTGGCGATGAGCGGGCCGGCCTTCGGGTCGAGCAGGCGGTGCGGGGTGGCGACGCGGGCGAGGCGGTCGCCGAGGTAACGGCGGGCGCCGCGGACGTGCGCGATCTGGCTGTCCTTGGTGAAGGGGTTGGCCATCTCGCGGTCGCGGGCGACGACCTCGCGCTCGACCGTGGCGTGGTCGAGCAGGGGCATCTCGGTGATCTTGTTCATCCCCTCGACGAGGTCGTGGAGGTCGTCGGCGACGACGAAGTCCTCCCCGTGCCGCAGGAACGCGTCCACCGGCCCGGGCGCCCCGGGCAGCACCCGGCCCAGGGTCGCGCGCAGGTCCTTGCCGGTGAGGTCGGGGTTCTGCTCGGAGCCCGAGAGTGCGAACTCCCGCTCGATGATCTTCTGCGTGAGGACGAACCACGAGTGGTCGTGCCCGGTGCGGCGCAGGTGGGCCAGCGTGCCCAGGGTGTCGAACCCGGGGTAGAGCGGGACGGGCAGCCGGTGCCCGGTGGCGTCGAGCCACAGCGAGGACGGCCCGGGCAGGATGCGGATGCCGTGCATCGGCCAGATCGGGTCCCAGTCGACGAGGCCCTCGGTGTAGTGCCACATGCGGTCGCGGTTGACCAGCCGGCCGCCGGCGCCGGCCGCGATGTCGAGCATCCGCCCGTCGACGTGCGCGGGGACCCCGGAGATCATCGTCCGCGGCGCCGTGCCGAGGCTCTCGGGCCACAGCCGGCGCACGAGGTCGTGGTTGCCGCCGATGCCGCCGCTGGTGACCAGCACCGCCTGGGCGTGCAGCTCGAAGGCCCCGACCTCGGTACGCGAGCTGGACTGCCCGCGGCGCACGTCGCTCGGCTCGAGGACGGCGCCGGTGACGCCGTCGATCGCGCCGCCGGTGACGGTCAGCCCGTCGACGCGGTGCCGGAACCGCAGGTCGACGAGCCCGCGGGCGGCGGCCGCGTGCACGCGGCGCTCGAAGGGCTCGACGACGCCGGGGCCGGTGCCCCACGTGACGTGGAAGCGCGGGACCGAGTTGCCGTGCCCGGTGGCGCCGTAGCCGCCGCGCTCGGCCCACCCGACCACCGGGAACCAGCGCATCCCCTGCGCGTGCAGCCAGGAGCGCTTCTCCCCCGCGGCGAAGTCGACGTAGGCCCGGGCCCACTGCCGGCCCCAGTGGTCCTCGTCGTCACGGTCGAACTCGGCGGAGCCCTGCCAGTCCTGCCAGGCGAGCTCGGCGGAGTCGTGGACCCCGAGGCGGCGCTGCTCGGGCGAGTCGACGAGGAAGAGCCCCCCGAACGACCAGAACGCCTGCCCGCCCAACGATGCCTCGGGCTCCTGGTCGAGCAGGATCACCCGTCGACCGGCGTCGGCCAGCTCCGCGGTCGCGACGAGGCCCGCGAGCCCACCGCCGACGACGATCACATCCGCGTCCACCCGAGCAGGCTAGTCGTCGAACTGCGTGTGGTCCGCGATCCGGCGGGCCAGCTGGTCGGGGTCCCACACCCCGGGGGGACGACGGTCGAGGAAGTCCAGGAGTCGCTCGGCGAAGTCACCCGGCCGGTCGCAGTGCGGGAAGTGGCCGGCCCCCTCGAACAGCGCGAGCTCGCTACCGAGGATGAGCTCATGGGCCCGGTGCGCGTGCTCGACCGGGATCATCCGGTCCTCGGTGCCCCAGGCGATGAGGACGGGGAGCTGGTCGGCCAGGTCCAGCCGGTTCGTCGCGCGGACCCGTTGCCCGCCGCTGTCGATCACCGAGCGGGCGGTGTGCACGAACGCGCGGCGGTGGACCGGGTCGGCCAGCGAGGCGTAGGCGCGTGCCGCCTCGCGCGCGGAGCCGGGGACGTACCGGCTCGCCCAGGCGAAACGCCGTCCGACCGCCGTCGCCGCGGAGACCAGCCGTCGATCCGCGATCACCGGGATCACCCACTCCGCGCCGGGCAGGGTGGCGGCGCGCAGCGCGGGGCTGACCTCGCGGCCCAGGCCCCCGCTGTCGATGAGAACCAGGCGGGCGCAGTACTGGGGGAACTGGAAGGCGAACTGCTGCACGACGCCACCGCCGAGCGAGTGGCCGACGACGGTCACCCGGCTCTGCCCGAGCGCGATGATCAGGTCGCGCAGACCGGTGGCGTAGCCGCCGAGCGAGTAGTCCGCCCACGGCGCCGAGGACGACCCGTGACCGAGCAGGTCCGGCGCGACGAACCGTCGCCGCTCCCGACGCCGGGCCATCTCGGCGAGCAGCGGGGACCAGGTGTGCGCCGAGCTGGCGATGCCGTGCACGAGGACGACGAGCTCGCCCTCGTCGTCGCCGTCCGCCCCGATCGGCCCGGAGTCCCAGAAGCTGACCCGGTCGCCGTGCACGGTCGCGGTCCGCCGCGCGGTGCGTCTCATCACGCGAATCTCCCACGGAGCGGAACGCGGTGCCCGGTGACACTCGGTGATCCTCGCGCGGCAGACGGGGCTGGTGCGCGCGATCGCAGCGGCCAGCACATGGTCCCGACGCGCGTTAGGGTGACGGTCATCCTGATCCGGTCCAGACCTCACCGGTGGCGCAGGTCGACTGGGGGGAGGCTGTCGATGGACGGGGTAGTGCTCGGCGTCGTGATCGCCGCCGTGGTGGTGGTCCTGGTCGGGGTGGTCCTCCTCGTCGTGGCCCGCCGACGCGCCCGGTCGACGACGGCGTCGCTGCGCAGCCGGTTCGGCGAGGAGTACGACCGCGTGACTGCCGCCTACGGGCGACGCAACGGCGAGCAGGAGCTGCGGGCCCGGGTGCGGGCCCGCAAGGAGGTCGAGCTGCGCGACCTCGGCTCCGACGAGCGCGACCGGTACGCCCGGGCCTGGGACACCGCCCAGTCGACGTTCGTGGAGAACCCGTCGACCGGCCTGCGGGACGCCGACCTGCTGGTCCAGCAGGTGATGCGCGACCGCGGCTACCCCTCGGAGCGGTTCGAGGAGCGGGAGAAGCTGGTGTCAGTCGACTTCCCCGACCTGGTGGAGCACTACCGCTCGGCTCACGGGGTGGCGGTGGCCGACGAGCACGACGAGCAGCCGCTCGAGAAGCGCCGCCAGGCGATGGTCGACCACCGCTACCTGTTCGACGCGCTGCTGCAGGGCGGCGACGCCCAGCGGACCCGACGGCTGTGACGCGGCCCTTCACCGATGACGAGGGCCCGACGAAGGGCTCGCGGGACCCGATCGTGCTGGGCGACCGGTACGAGCTCCTCGAGCTCGTCGGGCGCGGGGGGATGGCCGAGGTCTACCGCGGGTTCGACCGGAGCCTGGTGCGCGTCGTGGCGGTCAAGCTGCTCCCCCCGGACCGGCGCCACGACGACACCGAGTCGCTGCGACTCCAGGACGAGGCCCGTGCGGCTGCAGGGCTGAGCCACCCGCACGTCATCG
>JAVXWR010000608.1:0-11829 GCA_032230725.1 Actinomycetota bacterium | reverse complement strand
CGAGAGGAGGTCGGTCCGTGAGCGGGTAGTGCACGCGGAATCGGTCAGAGATTACGTGGGAATCCAAGGTCGAGACCGCCGTTTTCACCGCGGCGGGCCGGATCGATCCATCGCGTGGTGACGACCTTCCCGCGGGTGAAGAAATGCACGCCCTCGGTGCCGTGCGCGTGCGTGTCACCGAACAGCGAATTCTTCCACCCACCGAAGGAGTAGTACGCCATCGGGACCGGGACCGGGACATTGATCCCGATCATGCCGACCTCCACCTCGCGCTGGAACCGCCGCGCCGCGCCGCCGTCGTTGGTGAACAGGGCCGTGCCGTTGCCGTAGGGGTTGGCGTTGATGAGCGCGACGGCCTCGTCGTAGCTCTCGGCCCGCAGCACCGACAGCACCGGTCCGAAGATCTCGTCGGTGTAGATCGACATGCCCCTGGTGACGTGATCGAACACGGTGGGCCCGACGAAGAAGCCGCCTCGGGTTCCCTCGGCCGCTTCGGCGTCCGGGGACACCTGCCGGCCGTCGACGACCAGCGTGGCCCCCGCGGCCTCGCCGGCATCGACGTAGCCCGACACCCGGTCGCGGGCGGCGGCGGTGACCAGCGGGCCCATGTCGGCGCCCCGACGCCCGTCACCGGTGCGCAGCCCGCGGGCCCGCTCGGCGATCTTCTCCACCAGGGTGTCGCCGCAGGAGCCAACCGCGATCACCGCGGAGATGGCCATGCACCGCTCCCCCGCCGACCCGAACCCGGCGTTGACGGCCTGGTCGGCGGCCAGATCGAGGTCGGCGTCGGGCAGTACCACGGCGTGGTTCTTCGCCCCGCCGAGGGCCTGCACGCGCTTGCCGTGCGCGGTGCCGGTCTCGTAGACGTAGCGCGCGATTGGGGTGGAACCGACGAAGCTGATCGAACGGATGTCGGGATGGGTCAGCAGCCCGTCGACAGCGACCTTGTCGCCGTTCAGGACGTTGAACACACCGTCGGGCAGCCCCGCCTCACGCCAGAGCTCGGCCATCCACAGCGCCGCCGACGGGACCTTCTCCGAGGGCTTGAGCACCACCGTGTTGCCCGCGGCGATCGCGATCGGGAAGAACCACATCGGCACCATGGCCGGGAAGTTGAACGGGCTGATGATGCCGACCGGGCCCAGCGGCTGGCGGATCGAGGAGACGTCGATGCCGGTGGAGGCGTTCTCGGTGGCCGAGCCCTTGAGCAGGTGCGGCATGCCGCAGGCGAACTCCACGACCTCCTGACCGCGGGCGACCTCGCCGGCGGCGTCGGAGAGCACCTTGCCGTGCTCGGCGGTGATCAGCGCGGCGAGCTGGCCGGCGCGGGCGTTGAGCAGCTCGCGGAACCCGAAGAGGATCTGGGTCCTCTTGGTCAGCGAAGTGTCGCGCCACCCCGGGAAGGCTGCGGTAGCCACCTCGATGACCCGGCGCACCTCGTCCTCCGTGGCCAGCGCGAGACGCTTGGTCACCGCGCCCGTGGCCGGGTCGGTCACGTCGCCGAAGCGGTCGCTCGACGACTCGAGCACCGTTCCCCCGGCCCAGTGGTGCAGCGTCTCGACCGAATTGAGCGTGGCGGTCATGTGGAGGTCCTCCCGGGTGCGGGCTCGAGCACGGCGTCCGAACCGAAGTGCTTGGCGACGAGGTCGGTGACCGTGGTGCGGTCGGCGGCGACGATCTCGCTCGCCCGCTCCTCCCACCCGAAGACACAGTGGGTGAGGGTGCCGTCGAAGCCGGCGGAGGCGAGCGCGGCGAACACCTCGTCGAAGTCGACCTCGCCGGCACCCATGGGGGAGTGCTGGTGCACCCGCACCGTCGATCCGGGCGGGTTGACGATGTAGCGGAGGCCGCCCGAGGCGGTGTGGTCGAGGGTGTCGGCCAGGTGCACGTTCGTGAGGCGGCGCCCGGCGTGCGCGATGATCCCGGCCGCGTCGCCGCCCTGGTGGAACGTGTGCGGCGTGCAGTACAGGAATCTCACCCAGTCGCGATCGAGGCCGGCGACCATGTTCACCGCCGCGTGACCATCCTCGATGAAGTCGTCGGGGTGGGGTTCAAGCACGAGGCGGATGCCCTCGCGCTCGAAGTCCGGGGCGAGCTCGGAGAAGGAGCGCAGGAACATCGCCTCGGCGTGCTCGGCGCCCTCGGGGCGGCCGTTGAACTCGGAGTTCATCGTGTCCACGCCGAGGTCGACGGCGATCTGGATCGCGCGGCGCCAGGCGCGGACGGCGGCCTGGCGGGCGTCCTCGTCGGGACCCGACCAGCGCAGCACCGGCAGCACCGAGGAGATCCCCACCCCGGCGTCGGCGGCCCGGCGGCGCAACGTCGCCACGGTCGCGGAGTCGACGCGGGGATGGGCGAAGAACGGGATGAAGTCCTCCTTCGGGGAGAGCTCCATCCAGGCGTAGCCGGCGCGGGCGACGGCGTCGGGCAGGTCGGTCACCGCGTGGGTGCGGTGGAACATCTGCGCGTCGACGGCGAGCTTCACGGATGACCCCCCGTCGCTGCGCTCGCCCCGGGCTGATCCCCCGTCGCTGCGCTCGCCCCGGAGCGGTGCTCCATCCCGGTCTCGATGCGCTCGTTCTTGACGACCGCGGCCACGCCGGCCTCGCAGATGGCGGCGGCGGCGTAACCGTCCCAGCTGCCCGGGCCGTCGACGGCGTCGCCGCCGGTCGCGATCCCCCGGCGGGCGGCGTCGGCCCAGCGCTGCATCTGGTCGTCGTAGGCCTGGCCGAACCGGGCGACGAAGTCGGGGGTGATCGTGCCGCCCCAGGTGGCGGGCGCCCCGGGCGTGGAGGCCGGCCGCTTGGTGAGCACGTGCTGGTCGAGGCCGATGGTCGCCGAGCCGCGCTCCGCCACGACCTCGGTGCGGACCTCGTAGGCCAGCCCGGTCCGCACGAAGATCTCGATGGTGACCAGGGCGCCGGACTCGGCCTCGAAGAGCACCAGCATGGGGTCGGACACCCCGGCCGGCGCACCAGCGGTGGGTCGCCCCTTGACCACGCTGACCGCGGTGATCTCCTCGCCGAGCAGGAAGCGGGCCGAGTCGGCCTCGTGGACCACCGAGTCGCGGATCATGAACTCGGAGTCGAAGAAGTCCGGCACCGCGGGATTGCGGTGGGTGCAGTGCAGCATCAGTGGGGCGCCGAGGTCGCCGCCGGAGATCATGCGTTCCAGCGCCGCGTACTCGTGGTCGAAGCGGCGCATGAAGCCGACCTGGACCAGGCGGCGCCCCAGCTCGGTCTCGCGGCGGTACACCGCGGCCGCGGTCGAGGCCTCGGTGGTCAGCGGCTTCTCGCACAGCACCGGCTTGCCGGCGTCGAGGCAGGCGAGCACCTGGGCCTCGTGCGCGGCCCCGGGGCTCGCGATGACCACCGCGTCGACGTCGTCGGCGGCGATCGCCTCGGCGGGATCGGCCACCACGCGGGCGCCGACCGGGTCACCGACGCGTCGGGCCTGCTCGTCGGAGAAGTCGCTGACCACGCTGACGCGGGCGCCGCGGGTGCGCCGGGAGAGGCTCTCGACGTGGAAGGAGCCCATCTTCCCGACGCCCAGGACGGCGACGCGGAGCTCGTCGTTCATCGGTGTCCCTCTCAGGCCGGCTGACCGATGCGCACGGACACGCCGCCGCACGAGGCCAGGTAGGTGTGGGTGCGCTGCGCGATCGGCAGCGGCTGGTCCGCGGGGCAGGGGTACATGTCCTGCTCGACGATCGCGAAGAGGTCCGGGTTGAGCGGCAGGACCGCTTCCTCGACCGCGGCGAGCACCTCGGGCATCGAGGGGATGCCGTACGGGGGCTCGACCATCGCGCCGGCGCGCACGGCGTCGGGGAAGGGCAGGTCCTCGGCCTGGACCCGGGCGACGACCGCCGGGTCGACCTGCTTGAGGTGCAGGTAGCCGATCCGCCCGGGGTACCGCCGGATGATCTCGACGTTGTCACCGCCGTAGTAGGAGACGTGCCCGGTGTCCAGGCACAGGTTGACGTAGCGGGGATCGGTGGCCTCGACGAAGCGCTCGATGTCGCGCTGGTAGCCGACGTGGGAGTCGGCGTGGGAGTGGAACTGCACGCGCAGCCCGTACTCCTCGAGGACACGGCGCCCGAGCGTGTCCATGCCCGTCGTCAGGCGTGCCCAGGCCGCGGCGTCGAGCTGTGGGTCCTCGAGGGGCGCGCCGGTCTTGTGGTCGCGCCACGGCTCGGGGATGACGACCAGGTGCTCCCCGCCCACCGCCCGGGTCAGGGCGGCGACATCGCGGACCTGGTCCCAGACGTGCTCGAAGGACTCCGGGCGGTGCAGGTGCTCGAAGACGGTGCCCGCGGAGACCGTCAGGGCGTGGGCGCGCAGCGTCTCGGCGAGGGCGGACGGGTCGGTGGGCAGGTAGCCGTAGGGCCCGAGCTCGATGACGTCGTAGCCGGCGGACGCGACCTCGGCGAGGAACCGGTCGGCCGGGGTCTGCTCAGGATCGCTCGGGAACCAGACCCCCCAGGAGTCGGGTGCGGAGCCGATGTGGATGCGGGTCACGAGGTCACCTCGGGATCGATGGTCGACGGCCGCAGGAAGGTCTGCTGCGTGGCCTTGTTCTCGTCGTAGGTCTTGCGGGCGTGGCGCGTGGACTCGAGCTCGGCGACCTCCGCCACCGGCACGTCCCACCAGGAACGGGAGTCGGGGGCGGGGACCAGCGGGTCGGTCTCGACGTGGATCACGGTGGAGTCGGCGGCGGACTTCGCCTCCCGCAGCGCGTCGGCGAGCTCGTCGGAGGTGCGGGCGCGGATCACCCGCACGCCGAGCGACGCGGCGTTGGCGGCGAGGTCGACGGGCAGGCGGTCGCCGTCGAGGCGCCCCGACCCGCCGCGGTAGCGGTAACGGGTCCCGAAGCGCTGCGAGCCCAGCTCCTCGGACAGCGCCCCGATCGAGGCGTAGCCGTGGTTCTGTACCAGAACGGTGATGACCTTGACGTGCTCCTGCACGGCGGTCACCAGCTCGGTGGCCATCATGAGGTAGGAGCCGTCGCCGACCATGACGACGACGTCGCGGTCCTCGCCCTGGTCCCGGGCCGCCATCGCGACCCCGACCCCACCCGCGATCTCGTAGCCCATGCACGAGTAGCCGTACTCGACGTGGTAGCCCTTGGGATCGCGGGTCTGCCAGAGCTTGTGCAGGTCTCCGGGCATCGACCCGGCGGCGCAGACCACGACGTCGCGCGGGTCGGTCAGGTTGTTGACCATCCCGAGGACCTCGCTCTGGGTGAGCAGCCCGTCGGCCCCGACGGCCGGGGTCGCCGGGTGGTACGCCGCGTCGACGGTCGCGGCCCACTCGGCGTCGAGGCGGCGGTACTCCTCGAGGTAGCTGTCCGCGACGCGCCAGCCGCCCAGTTCGGCCGTGAGTGCGGTGAGGGTCTCGCGGGCGTCGGCGACGACCGAGACCCCCGAGTGCTTCACCGCGTCCAGCTCGGTCACGTTGACGTTGACGAACCGGACGCCCTCGTGGGCGAAGGCGGTGCGGCTCGCCGTCGTGAAGTCCGAGTACCGGGTCCCGACGCCGATGACGAGGTCGGCCTGCGCGGCGATCGCGTTGGCCGCCGTGGTCCCGGTCGAGCCGACGGCCCCGAGGCACTGCGGGTGGTCGAACAAGAGCGTGCCCTTGCCGGCCTGGCTCTGGCCGACCGGGATCCCGGTGGCCTCGCAGAACGCGGCGAGCGCGCCGGTGGCCTGCGCGTAGTGCACCCCTCCCCCGGCGACCACCAGCGGCCGCCGCGCGGAGCGGATCGCCTCGGCGGCGCGGGCCACCCGTGAGGGCTCGGGCACCGGGCGCGCGACGTGCCAGACCCGCCGGTCGAAGAGCTCGACGGGCCAGTCGAACGCCTGGGCCTGGACGTCCTGCGGGAAGCAGACGGTCACCGCACCGGTCTCGGCGGGGTCGGTGAGCACCCGCATCGCGGCCAGCAGCGCCGCCGGGAGCTGCTCGGGGCGCCACACCCGGTCGAAGTAGCGCGAGACCGGGCGGAAGACGTCGTTGACGGTGACGTCGCCCGAGTCGGGCCGCTCGAGCTCCTGCAGCAGCGGCGAGGCGGAGCGGTCGGCGAAGGTGTCCGCGGGCAACAGCAGCACCGGCAGCCGGTTGATCGTCGCCAGCGCGGCGCCGGTGACCATGTTCGTGGCCCCGGGCCCGACGCTGGTCGACACCGCCCAGGTCTGCAGGCGCTCGCGCGTCCGGGCGTAGGCCGCGGCGGAGTGCACCATGGCCTGCTCGTTGCGGCCCAGCACGTAGGGCAGCGCGGCGGCGTCGGCCCCCGGCAGGGCGCCGACCTCGGCCTGCAGCAGCGCCTGGCCGATGCCCGCGACGTTGCCGTGCCCGAAGATGCCGAAGCACCCGGCGAAGAGCTGCTGCTCGACGCCGTCGCGCTCGGAGTACTGCACGCCCAGGAAGCGGACGAGGGCCTGGGCGACGGTGAGCCGGACGGTCGCGCTCATGAGTGACCTGCCGGACGAGGGTCGGCCAGGCGGGGATCGATCTGCTGGTCCGCCCACGTGGCGCGGATCCAAGCCTGGTCGGGGTGGTCGGTGATCTTCCAGCCGCGCTCGCCCGGGCCGGCCATGACGTTGAGGTAGTACATGTCGTGGCCGGGTGCGGCGGTGCACGGTCCGTGCCAGCCGTGGGGCACCAGGACGGTGTCGCGGTCGTGGACCTCGACGAGCACGTCGACGGGGCCGGCGTCCGAGGCGCTCGTGCGGTGGAAGCCGAGACCGGGCTCGCCGTGCGGGCCGGGGGCGATCTCGTAGTAGTAGATCTCCTCGAGCACCGACTCGTGGGCCGATGCCTCGTCGTGCTTGTGCGCCGGGTAGCTCGACCAGTTCCCGCCGGGGGTGATCACCTCGACGGCGATGAGGTTGCCGGCCTCGAACACGTCGGCGGCACCGAAGTTGCGGACCTGGCGGCTGGCCTGGCCCGCGCCGCGCAGTTCCACCGGGACGTCGCCGACCGGCACCACGCGGAACGGCAGGGCGACCTCGGTGCGGGCACCGGCGAGCGCGAGCCGGCAGCCCGCGGTGGTGGTGAGGACGACGTGGCTGCTGATCGGCAGATAGGCGACGTCGGTCGGGCCCGCGAAGACGTCGCGACGGCCCGCGAGCTCGGCGGTGGCATCGCCGCAGCCGACCCGCACGCTGCCCGGGCCGGCGAGCGGGACGACCATCATCTCCTCGTCGCCGGTGTCGAGGACGTGGCTCGTGCCGGGCGCCAGGGTCAGGGTGCGCAGACTGGAGTGGCTCCAGCCGGCGTCGGAGGGCGTGATCTCCAGGTCGTAGCCGTGACGGGCACCGGTCCCGGCGGGGCGGTACGGGCCGGCGTCGAGTGTGGTGCTCATGCGGCCCCCACCTGCGCCCGGACGAGCCCGACGGCGGTGTCCACCGCGGCGGGGACGTCGTCGTCGGCGGGATAGAGGAGCGCCCGCCCGACGATGAGGCCCCGCACGCCGGGCAGGGCCAGCGCGTCGCGCCACGACGCGTAGGTCTCCTCCGGGTGGCCGGTCGGATCACCGCCGAGCAGCAGCGTCGGCAGCGTCGTGGCGTCCGTGACCCGTGCCATGTCCTCGACGACCGGCAGCTTCATCCAGGTGTAGGCGCTGCCCGAGCCGAGCCCCTGGGCGATGTGCACCGACCTGATGACCGCCTCGGGCGAGAGGTCGTTGACGACGTGGCCGTCGACGCGACGGGAGATGAACGGTTCCACCATCGCGACGAGTCCGGCGCGGTTGAGCTCGGTGATCGCCTCCGCGCAGGCCTGCAGGGTGGCGACGGTGCCCGGGTCGTCGTAGTCGACGCGGGTGAGCATCTTGGCCGCGTCGAACCCGGCGTCGACGGTGCCGCGCACGTCGTAGCCGGTCATCCGGTCGTCCATCTCGAAGGCCGCCCCGGCCAGTCCGCCGCGGTTCATCGAGGACACGACGACCTTGTCCTCGAGCGCGCCGAGGAGGAGCAGGTCCTCGAGGATGTCGGCGGTCGCGAGAACGCCGTCGACGCCGGGCCTGCCCAACGCGGCCACCAGGCGGTCGAGGAGCTCGGGCCTGCTCGCCATGGCGTCGGGTCGGCCGCGGGCGGCCAGCGCGCCGCGCGCGGGGTGGTCGGCCGCGACGATCATCAGCCGGCCGTCCGCGGGGACGAACGGGCGCCGGGAGCGCGCCGTGAGCAGCTTGGCCACGCGCCCGGGATCGGTCGCGCGGATATCACGGACCTCGTCGTAGGTGGAGGCGAAGCTCACGGGAGGGTGCCCTTCTCGAGGAGGTGGTCGATCTCGGCGGCGGTCGGCATCGCGGTCGAGCACTCCAGGCGGGATGCGACGATCGCCCCGGCGGCGTTGGCGCGGTGGAGGATCTCGGCGAGGTCGTCGCCGGCGAGCAGGCCGTGGGCGAGCGAGCCGCCGAAGCTGTCCCCCGCACCGAGACCGTTGAGCGGGGTGACGGGGATCGGCGGGGCCTCGACGCGGCGGCCGTCGCGGGTCTTGCCCAGCACCCCGCGCGGTCCCTGCTTGACGACCGCGATCTCGACACCCGCGTCGAGCAGGGCGTCCGCGGCGCGCTCGGGGTCGGTCTCGCCGACGGCGACCTCGCACTCCTCGCGGTTGCCGACGGCGACCGTGACCTGACCGAGGATCTTCTGGATCTCAATGGTCGCCGTCGCGGCGCCGGGCCAGAACATCGGCCGGTAGTCCAGGTCGAGCACGGTGTGGCCGGGACGCTCGCGGCTGCCGCGGGCCCGGAGCACGTCGTGGTGGGTCTGGCGGCTGGGCTCCTCGGAGAGCCCGGTCACCGAGAGCCAGAGCAGGTCCGCGTCGCTCGCGGCGTCGAGGTCGACGTCGACGGTGTGCACCTGGAGGTCGGGGGCCGTCGGCCGGCGGTAGAACCACAACGGGAAGTCGTCCGGCGGGAAGATCTCGCAGAACGTCACCGGCGTCGGGTGGTGCGGGTCGGTGACCACGTGCGCGTCGTCGACGCCGAGGCGGCGCAGCTCCCGGCGGACGAAGCGTCCGAAGGGATCGTCTCCGACACCGGTGATGATCGCGGCCCGGCGGCCGAGGCGGGCGGCGGCCACGGCGACGTTGGCCGTGGTGCCACCGAGGAACTTCCCGAACGTCTCGACGTCCTCGAGCCCGACGCCGGTCTGCAGCGGGTAGATGTCGACGCCGCTGCGGCCGAACGTCAGGACCTCGGGCGCCCGGGGACGGGTCGTCGTCATGGGGTCTCTCCGGCGGGAGGGGGTGGTGAGCGCCGGCATGTCGCGGCGATGTCCGGGACGTTAAGCAGTGGACGACGTCACCGTCAAGACTTTGTCCTGACATACAGACGAACTGTCATGTAGATGTTCTGCGGTAGCCTGCTCCCATGCCCACCGCCTCCGACACCGTCGAGCTGGACATCGCGCTCGACCGGTCCAGCCCGGTGCCGCTGTACCACCAGCTGACGATCGCGCTGGAGGCCGCGATCCAGGACGGCAGGCTGCGGCCGGGCGACCGACTGGAGAACGAGCTGTCCCTCACGACCCGGCTGGGCCTGGCGCGCCCCACCGCACGCCAGGCCATCCAGGAACTCGTCCGCAAGGGGCTGCTGGTGCGCAAGCGCGGCGTCGGCACCCAGGTCGTCGGAGCCCCGGTCCGCCGGGACATGCGGCTCTCGAGCCTCCACGACGACCTCGCGCTCTCGGGCCGCTCCCCCTCGACCTCGCTGCTGGACCGCTCCATCGGGACGGCCGCGGAACTGGGGGTGGACGACGTGATCGACGCCGCGGAAGGCCTGATGCGACTGCGGCGGCTGCGCTGCGCGGACGATGAGCCGCTCGCGATCATGACGAACTACCTGCCCGACCGGTTCACGGTGACCGACGAGGACCTGGTCGTGCGCGGGCTCTACGCCACCCTCCGATCCCAGGGCGTGGCGTTCGCGATCGCGCACCAGACCATCGGCGCCCGCCTGCTGACGAGCGAGGAGGCCGAGCTGCTCGGCGAGACCGAACCGGCCGCGTGCGTGACCATGGAGCGCGTCGTCTACGACGACACCGGGCGCCTGGTCGAGCTCGGCCGTCACCTGTACCGCGCGTCGCAGTACACGGTGCAGACCTCGCTCGTCGTCTAGGTGTCGTGATGCGAGATCACGTCCCTCGCCCGGGAGGACCCGTGCGTCGTCACCGGCCGGGCCCCCGCCGTCAACGGTGCCCGCGGTGGAGCCGGAGGAGCGCCCGGTACATCCGCTGCGGGGTCGGCGGCTCGGGCAGCGGGCCGGCCGCCTCGGCGGCGAACGCCTGCAGCAGGTAGCCGACGAGCCGGCGCCAGGCGTCGGGGGCTTCGTCACCGGTGGCGCCGACGACTCCGGCGTTGGCCATGAGCACCAGGACGACGTCCTCGGGGGTGAAGTCGGGGCGCAGGCGCCCGACCTGCTGGGCGCGGGCGATCAGCTCGGTGACCCCGCGATAGGCGCGGGCACGCTCGGCCTCGAAGGCCTTGACCGTGGGGAAGGTCAGGGTCAGGACCCGGGTGAAGCCCCGGTCGCCCGCCTGCATCGCGCACACCCGCTCGATGTAGCTGGTGAAGCCGCGCCAGGGGTCGTCGTCGGCGAGCGCGGTGTCGATGGCGTCGGCGTAGGCGGTCATCTTCCCGGCGAACGCCGCGGCGATGAGCTCCTCCCGGCTCGCGAACCGGCGGTGCAGCGTGGCGTTCCCGACCCCGGCCCGGCGGGCGACCTCCACCAACGAGACGTCCAGCCCGCGTTCGGCGAACAGTTCACGGGCCGCCGCGAGGACCCGGCACCGGTTGCGCTCGGCGTCGCTGCGCAGACCGGAACGACCGGGCTCGGAGTCTGCGCCCACACCCGGAACGTACACGCGACAAGTGGACAGAGCTATCCACATCGACTGCTACGGTGGTTCCCGTGGACGGGCCCGTCCGTCCCGGGGAGACGCGATCGAGGCGGCGGCAGTGGAACTGGGCTTGATCAACCTCACCGAGCTCACCCCCGATCCGGTCAGCGGCGAGACGCCCACGGCACGTCAGCGCCTGCGCGAGATCGTGGATGCCGCTCGGCTCGCCGACGCCGCCGGTCTCGATGTCATCGCCGTCGGCGAGCACCACCGGCCCGACTACGCGGTCCCCTCCCCGGCCGTCGCGCTCGCCGCGGTCGCCGCGGTCACCGAGCACGTGCGGCTGACGAGCGCGACCACGCTGCTCGGCACCCTCGACCCGGTGCGGGTCTACGAGGACTTCGCCACGCTCGACCTGCTCTCCGACGGCCGGGCCGAGATCATCGCGGGCCGCGGCGCCTTCACCGAGTCGTTCGCGCTGTTCGGCCACGACCCCGCCCACTACGACAGCCTGTTCCTCGAACACCACGAGCTGCTGCGGGAGATCGTCGCTGCGCCCCGACTGAGCTGGTCCGGGCGCCACCGCCCGCCACTCGTCGACGCCGAGATCGCGCCGCGGGCGCTCCAGTCACCACTGCCGATCTGGGTCGGGGTCGGCGGGAACCCGCAGAGCGCCGCGCGCGCCGGCACGCTCGGCCTCCCCATGAACCTGGCCCTCATCGGCGGCGATGCCGCCGGCGCCGCGTCGACCATCCGGACCTACCGCGAGGCCGCGGCCCGTGCCGGGCACGACCCGGCCACGCTGCCCGTCGCGACCACCAGCCACATGCACGTGACCCGCGACCCCCACGGCCTCGACACCTTCCACCGCCACTACGCCCAGTACCTGGGCTACCACTCCGGCGGACGTCTGCAGGTCGACCGCGCCGCGTTCGATCGACTCACCGGTCCGCACGGAGTCCTGCTCGCCGGCAGCCCCGCGCAGGTCC
>JAVXWR010000601.1:0-2986 GCA_032230725.1 Actinomycetota bacterium | reverse complement strand
GGACCGGGTGGGTGGGGATGAGCATGGCGACACCGACACGAGCGCCGGCGGCAACGGCGGGTTCCGGGAAGCGGACCGCTCCTGGAGGGGCTCGCACCGCCATCCCACTCGCGACGCGCCCGCCGGTGCCCAGCCCACCCGAGACCAGCCCTCCGGAACCCGGGGCGTTGTGGTGGGTGCCCGTGGTGGTGGCTGCGGGCGCCTGCGCCGGGGCGAGTGTCGGCTATCGGGTCGGGACCCGACTCACGAGGAGTGCAGCGGCCGGGATGGGTCGGGGATGAGCCTGCTCGATCGATTGGTACTGGACCTCCACGACGTGCCGACCACGGCGGCGACCGCACCCGACCCCGATCCCGGCCCCGGCGTGACGGTAGGGGGCTACGTGCTGGTCTACAACCCGCCCGACCGGCGGGCGCCCGGCTACGGGCAGGGTTGGACGTTGACGCCCTGGCCTCCCCACCCGCGAACCCGGGCGACGTCGTTGGCCGCCCGAGGGGCGAGCGCACGACGGGCCCCGGGTAGCAAAGTCGGTTGCGGTGCGAGTGCTCGCCGAAACCGGTAGCGGTTGGCGGGACCCCGCGGCCAGCGACGAGCCGGGCGGGCTGATGATGTTCCGCGGCGCAGCTACGCCGCGTGCTCAGTTGCGCAACCTCCCCGCCAGCCACCGCAGGCTTAGCGCCCGGGGCGCTCCTGGAGTTCGTTTACCAGACGCGCCAGGGGACAGCGTCCGGCCGTCTCGTCGTTCTGGCGGGTGCTGCCGGATCCAGGGGGTCGGGTTCCCGAAGCCTCTATCGCTCCTGGTGGCGAGCCGTTGTCGAGGTCGTTGACCGCGGGTCGGTGGCGGTTCAGGCGAAGCCCTGGAGGACGGTGGTGAAGGCGTCGACGTCCTGCGTGACGCCGCTGCAGTCTGGGCGGGCTGCGGCAGCGTCGGGGCAGGTTCCTGAGTCGCGGGCGAGCGACCACATCCCCACCGAGCCGAGGCCCTGTTCGCGGGCGTGGTCGACGATGGTCTCGGCGTCGTCGGCGGTCGTGATCATGCCCATGTCGTTGCGGCCGATCATGAGCGTGACCCCGAGCCGGCGGTGGAGCTCGGCGGGGTCGGCCGTGGGCCAGATCTGGGCGAGCTGACGGGTCGCGGAGTCGACGGCGCCCGTCATCGCCTCGGCCCATGGCCCGGGGTCGGGGAAGTTCATCGCCATGATGTTGGTGCGCACCGCGACGGCGCGGGTGGCGAGGGCGCGCAGGAGGTCCATGCCGGCGGCGGTGAGGGCGGAGTCGCGTCCGGCGACGGGCAGGGTCAGCGTGACGGCCGTGTGCCGCTGCTGCTGGAGGCGGGCTAGGGCCTCGGCGACCCGATCGGGATCGACGGCGGCCTCGAGGTCGACGTCGAGGCTGTTCACCGCCACGGTGTCCAATGTGCGCTCGTAGGCCCGGGTGAGGCTGTCTGCGTCGGGGCAGGTGGTCTCGAGGTAGGGCGCCACGGCGCCGCCGGTGACGACGGTGACGGTGCCGCCGCCGTCACGCAGAGCCCTGATGCGTTCGGCCGTCCGCGGGTCGGACACCGGGACGGTGCCCCCCCAGCTGGGGTCGTCGCAGCCGTGGACGCCAGCCAGGACGAAGGCCGCGGCGACGTCACGTTGTCCGGTCTGCTGGGCGTAGCCGGCCAGGTCCGGGGGCGGGCTCGTGGTCATGTCGGCGTAGACGATGACGCGGGTGGTCGGGAGCGGACCGCCCGCGAGCTCTGGAGCAGCCGGGGTGACCGAGGAGCCTCCTCGGGCGCAACCGGTGACCACTGCCAGCAGCGCCAGCAGGGCGAGCAGGATCGCTGCGCACCGCGATGGTTCCCCGCTGGCGCCTCGCCGCGGGCGGCGGGCAGGGCGGTCTGCGTTCGCAGGGGTGATCACGGCGTGCTCCTGTTCGGGTGGCGCGCAGGCGGGGCGGGGAGCAGGTCGGCGGCGGGGTCGAGCAGGTTGTCGAGGCCGCCGACGCGGCGCAGCTTCTGCCAACGCAGTCGGATGCCGGCCGCGGCTGAGACGAGGGAGCGGATCAGCACCACGTACATGAGTTGGCGGTAGACGATCTGCTGGAGCGGGAGCAGCCACAGCACCCGTAGTTTCTCCCGTTCCAGGCGGAAGGCGTACACGGCGCCGAGCAGTTGCAGCGCGAGCATCCCGGCCCAGGCTGCGAGGGTCTTGACGGGGTCGAGGAAGAGCAGCCCGTAGACCAGGAACACGTCGACGAGGGGCGCGAGGAGCGGGAGCAGGATCTGGAAGAGCACCATCTGGGTCAGCCCTGCTCGGCCGAAGTGCCCGGACGGGCCGCGAGAGATCACGGCGCGGCGGTGCTTCCACATCGACTGCATGGTTCCGTAGCTCCACCGGTAACGCTGCCGCCACAGCTGACCGAGGGTCGCGGGGCCTCCGTCCAGGCCCGCGCGGTCTCCTCGTAGACCACGTGCCACCCAGCGCGACAGATGGCCATTGTCAGGTCGGTGTCCTCGGCGAGGGTGTCGTCGCTGACCCCACCGACCTGGAGTCGCACATCCCGGCGGAACGCCCCGACCGCTCCGGGAATGGTGGGCATGCAGCGCAGGACGTCGTAGACCCGCCGGTCGATGTTGAAGCCGATGACGTACTCGATGTGCTGCCAGGCCGCGATGAGTCCGCGGCGCCCGGAGGCGGTGGCGGCGACCTTGGCGTTGCCCGAGACCGCGCCGACCCGTGGGTCCGCGAACGGTTGGACGAGCCGGCGGATTGTGCCGCGCTCGAACACGGTGTCGCCGTCGATCATCACGACGAGCCGGTGGCGGGCGTGGGCGATGCCGTTGTTGAGGGCGGCCGGTTTGCCGCGGTTGGGTTGCCGGAGGACCCGAACCTGGGGCAGGCCGAGGCTCTGGGCGATGCCGGCGGTGTCGTCGGTGGAACCGTCGTCGACGACGAGCACCTCGACCGGGTGGTCGCTGGCGACCAGCGATCGAATCGTGGAG
>JAVXWR010000572.1:0-2986 GCA_032230725.1 Actinomycetota bacterium | reverse complement strand
CAGGTCGACCTCGGCTCCGTGCCGTTCTCCCAGGTCGCCACCTCGATCGAGCTCCTGGCCACCGAGGTCCTGCCCGCGCTGCACGCCCTCGGCGCACCGTCACCGCGCCCGGTGCCCGCGTCGACCCCTGCTTCCTGATCCGGAGAGAGAATCCATGCTGATCGAGGTCGTCACCGGCACCACCCGACGGGGCCGGTTCAGCGAGAAGGTCGCCGCCTGGGTGGTGGAGCGCCTCGCGGCCCGGGGTGACCTCGACGTCGAGATGCTCGACCTGCGCGACCACCCGCTGCCGTTCTTCGACCAGGCTCCCCCGGCATACACGTTGCGCGACTACCCGAACGACGAGGTGGCGCGACTCGGGGGCACGCTGGACCGTGCCGACGGTTTCGTGGTGCTGACCGCGGAGTACAACCACGGCTATCCCGCGGTACTCAAGAACGCCATGGACCACACGTTCGTCGAATGGCACCGCAAGCCCATCGCGTTCGTCGGCTGGGGCAACGTCGGAGGTGCCCGGGCCATCGAGCAGCTCCGGGCGGTGGCGGTCGAGTTTGAGATGGCGCCCCTGCGCCACGCGGTCCACGTCCTCCCCGACGTCATGGTGCCCGCCATGCGCGCCGACGAGGGCGATCTCTCGGCCTTCGCCTCCCTCGACCCAAAACTGGACCGTCTCGCCGAGGACCTCCGCTGGTGGGCCGCCGCGCTCGCCACGGCCCGCCACGCGGGCTGAGCACGACCTCGCGGAGACGACTCACGCACGGCGTCGGCCGAGGGCCGACCGTCGGCGGTCTCGCGCTGGCCGGGCTGGCGGCCCCCGCGTACACACCGTGGCGAGTGGCGCGCCAGGGCGCTTCCGCGTCGCTGATCATCAGCAACGTTGCGGGTCCACGGCGCGAGCTGCACCTCGACGGACCCCGGTCCGGGACCTGCTCTTCTGGGTGCCCTGTTCGGGCCGGCTCGCGCTGGGCGCGAGCATGGTCCGCTGTGCGGGGCACGTGCGCCTGGGCGTCATGGCGGACACCGGTGTGCTCGGTGGACCCGGGGGGATCGACCGCTTCTCCGCCGCGCTGACCGACGCTCTCCTCGATCTCTGAGCGCGGACGCCGGCCGCCGTCCGCGCTCGGCGTCACCACGGGCGAGGACCCGTCGTTGGGCGGGTCGACGGAGCAGTCGCGCTCCCGCACGAGGTGGAGGGCGTCGATGCTCCCGATGGCCGGTCGATCACTGCGACGCGTGCTCCTCGGCGCCGTCACCCTGATCACACTGCTCGCCACGACCGCGGTCCCCGCGGTCGCGGCTCCCACCGGACTCCCCGCCTGGGGCGGAGGCGGCGGCGCCGCGGGTTCCGGGCCCGCCCTGCAGGTCCCCGCCGCCGACCTCGCCCGCAGCCTCACCTGCCACGACGTCCCGGGCTCACCGCTGCCGACGATCCTGCTGATCCCCGGGACCACCCTCACCCCGCAGGCCAACTTCTCCTGGAACTACGAGCGTGCGTTCACCGCGCACAACCGTCCGTGGTGCGCGGTCACGCTGCCGAACAACGCGATGAGCGACATCCAGGTCTCCGCCGAGTACGTCGTCGCCGCCATCCGCGGCATCACCGGGCGCAGCGGCAAGCCCGTGTCGATCGTCGGGTTCAGCCAGGGCGGGATGATCGGGCGCTGGGCGCTCAAGTGGTGGCCGGACACCCGCCACGAGGTCGGCAAGGTGATCGGGCTCGACCCCTCCAACCACGGCACGCTCGACGCCTACCCGGTGTGCGTCCCGGGCTGTGCGCCCTCGCTGTGGCAGCAGCAGACCGGGTCGAAGTTCCTGGCCGCGCTCAACGCGGGCGGGGAGACCTTCGCCGGCATCGCCTACACCTCGATCTTCACGCCGATCGACGAGGTCGTGGTCCCCAACCTGCCGCCCGCGCCCAGCTCGGCGCTGAACACGGGCGCCGGTGCCCGCCGCAACATCTCCACCTTCGACGTCTGCCTCGGCCACGTCGCCGAGCACCTCACGATGGGCAGCTTCGACGCCGTCGGCTACGCCCTGGTCATCGACGCCCTCGACCACCACGACCCGGCCGACCCGGCCCGCGTGGACAGGGCGGTCTGCCTGCAGCCCTTCAACGAAGGTGTGAACCCGGTGACCTTCCCCGTCGACCTGGCCCAGTACACCGCCACCGTCGCCACCGTGCTGGCCACCTACCCCCACGTGTTCGCCGAACCGCCCCTCGCGCCCTACGCCACCGGGACCTGACCGAGCGGTCCGTCGCCCGCGCACCCGCGGCATCCCGCGTGCCACCATCGTGTGATGGCGGTCATGCGCGGAGCACGGGGTGGCTGAGCAGCCGGCGCTGTGGCGGCGCGCGTTCGACGCGGCGGAGCGCGCCGTGGCACCGACGCTCGAGTCGCTGGTGCGCACCGAGGAGTACGCACGGGTCGCGGCGACCGTGACCTGGGCGCAGGCGGCCGTCCGTCACCGGCTGATCGACACCAGCGCTGCCGTGTGGCACCTGGTGAATCTCCCCGCGGGCAGCGACCTGACCCGGCTGCGGGCGCAGGTGGGCGCCCTCGACCGCGAGGTCCGACGCCTCACGCTGCGCCTCGAGGAGGAACAGTCGCGTCACCGTCCCCACGACGAGGAGGCCGCCGATGACCGCCGCAGCACCGGGATCGCCGGGGGGCCTCCTCGACCGGATCCGCCGCGACGTCGAGCGCAACACCCGCAGGGCCCGTAACGGGATCGGTCTGGTCGCGGGGCTGTCCCGGGTGCGCGTCGGCCGGACCCCCAAGGACGTCGTCTGGCGCCACGGTCGGTGCGAGCTGTGGCACTACCGCAACGACGCGGTGCGCGTCGGACCACCGCTGCTGATCGTGTTCAGCCTCATCAGCCGCAGCTACATCCTCGATCTCACCCCCGGGAACAGCTTCGTGGAGCGGCTGCTCGCGGAGGGCTTCGACGTCTACCTGCTCGACTGGGGCGAGCCCGACGAGCGGGA
>JAVXWR010000071.1:0-2502 GCA_032230725.1 Actinomycetota bacterium | reverse complement strand
GAGCACCCACGCCCCGCCGCGTCCGGGGTCGGCCACGAGCGTGCGCAACGACGCGGCGCGGACGGCGAGGTCGACCGGTGGCTGGGCGCCGATCGAGTCCTCCTCGGCCACGACGGCCGTGATCGCGGCGAAGGACTCGGCGTCCTCGTCCCGGGCGGGGCGGATGTCCACACCGCGCAGCACCCCTCCGGTGGCCTCGCCGTGCCCGCCCTGGCCCCGGACCTACGCATGATCGACACCCGTGGAGCGAAGTGCCCCAGATCTGGGGCACTCCGCGCCACTGATGTCGATCATGGCCCGCTCATCGGGGTGAGGCGTAGACGACGACGTTGTCCTCGTAGGAGCGCGCCGACCGGTCGAAGGGGCCGCCGCAGGTGATCAACCGCAGGGACGGGCCTGCCGTCGGGGCGTAGACGCGCTCGGACGGGAAGGCGTCCTTGTCGACCGTCTCGACCGCGTCCACCCCGAAGTGGGCGACGGTGCCGTCGCTGCGGGGGACGTCGACGGTGTCGCCCGGGCGCAGGTTGCGCAGGTGCCAGAAGACGCCGGGGCCGCGGTAGGAGTCGACGTGTCCCACGAGGACCGCCGTCCCCGGGTCCCCGGGGGTGGCGCCGTCGCGGTACCAGCCGACGTCGTTCGGCGTGGCGGGCGCCTGGAGCTCGCCGATCTCGTCCAGGCCGAGGGTCCCGACGCCACCGGCGTCGATCCCGGCCGCCGGGACGACGAGGCCCGCCGGACGGGCGGCCGTGATCGGGGCCGCGGGGGCGAGGGCCACGGGGGCGGCCGCCGGGCGCGGGGTCAGGGGGACGAGCGCGGGGGCCGCCGGGGCAGGTCGAGGGGCGAGCGGGACGAGTGCCGGCGCTGCCGCCGCGAGGGCCGGGACTGCCGGGGCGGCGCGGGGGGCCAGGGGGACCAGCGCCGGCGCGGCCGGCTGGGCGACCCGCTGGGCGAGTGGGACGAGCGAGGGGCCGGGGGCGGCGTCCAGCGCGCTGGCGCGGGCCGGCGCGGCGGCCGGGACCGCGGCGGCGGCAGCCAGGACCGGCACGGTGGCCGGGACCGGAGCGGCAGGCGCGGCGGCGGCCGCCGGGGCGGTGGGTGCCGCGTGGACCTGCACCGGGACGAGGCGGCTCTCCTCGGTCGCCATACCGCCGAAGCCGGCCGGGACCCCGCCGCGCGGGAGCTTGTTCGGTCGTGGGCCGGGGTTCGGTCGCGGCGCGGGAGCAGGGGGCGCGGCGGGCGCTGACGGGGGAGCGGCGGCCACGGGAGCCGGCGCGGGAGCAGGGGGCGCGGCGGGAGCCGACGGGGGAGCGGGGGGCGCGGCAGGGGCGCTCGCGGCCGGCGCGGGAGCCGCCGGGAACGCCGAGGCGGCGTCCGGGACGGCGGTGACCGCGAGCGCGCCATTGGCGTCCCGTGCGACGACGACCGTCGCGACCGCCGTGCTGGGCACCGGCACCGTGGCCACGGCGGTCTCGCCGTTCGTCGTGCGGACGTCCATCGTCCACGTCTTCGCGTCGACCTGTGTGTACGAGGAGCCCGAGCCGTAGAACAGGCCCTGCGCGAGCGCGCCGCCGCCCCGGGCGACGACGTCCACGGGGCCGACCCCGGCGGCCGCGGACACGACGCGCACGAGGGCCTTGCCGGGCGGGGCGGGCGTGTTGCCGTCGGAGAGGACCTCGGCCTGCGGGGTCGCACCGGGCCCGACGTCGACGAACGCGGCCGTCTGCGCGGACCGCGGGGCAACGGCGACGGAGGCGGTGAGCGCCGGCGGCGTGGACGGAGCCGCTCCGGCGGGGCGCGCCTGCAGTGTGTAGACACCCGGCGTCGCGGCCAGGTAGGTGCTCAGCGTGCGGTAGGTGACGTCGGAGGCGACGCGCGTCAGCGGCAGTCCGGGGCCCTCGGCGTACATGTCGACCCCCCCGGTGGAGGGCGAGAGGTGGGCGACGCGGAGCACGCCCTGGTCGCCGGTGGGCGGCCCGAACAGTGGAAGCGCAGCCGGGAGCGCGGGGGTCTGCATGACACCCGCGAGCACGTCGGCCGGTGCGACGAGGGGCAGGGTCTGGACGAGCGGGACGGTCGGGGTGAGTGCTGGGAGGGGCGCCACCGGCAGGGCCACGGGGCCGAGGGCGACCGGCGGCAGGGAGACCGACGGCAGGGAGACCGACGGGACCTGGACCGAGGGGAGGGAGACCGACGGGAGGGAGACCGACGGGAGGGACACCGGCGGCACCTGGACCGGGGGGAGCTTCACCGCGGGGACCTGCACCGGGGGAACCTGGACCGACGGCAGGGACACGGACGGCACCTGCACCGCGGGCAGCTTCACCGCGGGGACCTGCACTGCGGGGACCTTGACCGCCGGGGCGGAGGACGCCGCGGACCCCGAGCCTGATGCGCTCTCGAGCAGGCGCGGGACGATCCCGGATCCCGAGCCGGACGAGCCGCCGGACGACGAGGACTCCGACTTCGAGGACTCCGACGACGACGTGGAGGACTCCGACGACG
>JAVXWR010000500.1:0-3453 GCA_032230725.1 Actinomycetota bacterium | reverse complement strand
CGACCTCGTCGACGACGGGGCGCAGGGCGCTGACGGCGGCACCGGTGGGTGAGCCCACGGGCGCAGGGGACACGGCGGGGTCCTCCAACGGGGAGTCCTGGCTGGAATGGGGTCCGGACGGGGAGCGTGGCCTCGGATGGCGACGGGGCCCCGCGGACCACCCAGCCTAGCCCGCGTCGTGGCGCCGCGACCCGGCCCGGCGGCCCGCCCGCCGCCCGGTCGGGCTGGCAGGATGACCGGCGATGGACCACCCCTCGCCGTCGCGACGCAGCGTCCTGCGCGCCACGGCGGGCCTGGCCCTGGCGGGGTCCGCGCTCACCGTGGCCGCGTCATGCGGGAACGACGACGAGCGCCCGGACGAGCTCGAGGCGCCCCTCACCGCGGCCCGGGCGGACGCTGCCCTCGCGGCTGTGGCCGGGCGGACGTTCCCCGACCTGGCCGCCCGGATGGGACCGGTCGCCGAAGCCCGTCGGGCCCACGCGGACGCGCTCGCCGCCGAGGTCCGTCGCGCGCGTCCCGATCGGGCCGACGCGGTGGCCGCGCCGGTCGCCGATCCGGCGCCCCCCGCGTCGTCGTCGGCGGCGGCCGCTGCGCTGCGGACCTCGCTGGGGGCGGCCCGCGACGCCGGGACGGACCTCGCGGTGCACGCGGCGCGCTACCGCAGCGGTCTCGTCGCGTCGGTGGCGGCCGCGTGCGGCGGGCTCGCGGAGACGCTGGCGTGAGCGGGGTGCGCTGATGACGGGCCCACTCGACGACGCGGACACCCGCTCGGCCGTCCAGGCCGTGCTCGGCGCGGAGCACGCCGCGGTCTGGTCCGCCGGGCTGGCGACCGCCTACCTGCCCGTCGAGGACCAGACCGCTCTCGCCGACGCCGCGCTGGCCCATCGCGAGCGCCGGGACGCCCTCGTGGCGCTCTGCGAGGCGGCCGGGGTGGCGCCGGCTCCCTCGGCCGCGGCGTACTCGACCCCGCGCCCGGTCACCGACGCCGGGAGCGCGGCGGCGCTGCTGGCCGTCGCCGAGGACGACACCGCCTGCGGGTGGCGGGCCGTGCTGGAGCGCACCGACGACGCGGAGCTTCGGCGGACGGGGGTGGCCGCGGTGGTCTCCTCGGCGACCGTGGGCGTGCGCTGGCGGGGCCTGGCCGGCACGCAGCCGCTGGTGGCGTCGTTCCCCGGCACACGCTGAGCGGTGGTCCGGGTCGGGGCTCTCGCGACCCTGGCCCCGCGAGGGGCACACTGCGCACCTCCGGGGCCGGGCGAACCTGCGCCCTGTACCCCTGATCTCGCCGGGCGGGCGGGCCGACGCGGCTCAGCGCAGCCCGGTCGCCTGCCGGGCGATCCGGTCGAGCGTGCTCTCCCCGACCGACCCGCTCCCGGCCCCGGGCGCCGTCTCGGCGATCACCACCGACTCGCCGACCTGGGTCGAGCCGTAGCCCGCGTTCCCGAGCGCGGACGGCGCCCCGGCGAAGCCGCGGCCCTCGCGGAGCAGGTCCGCGACGTTCCCCGTGCCCGACGAGTCGACGAGCGCCTTGAACGCAGACGCCGAGGCCGCGTCGCCCATCCGCACGACCGCCACCGACGCGACCATCGCGCTGCCGCCGACGTCGCCGGACCACAGCGCGCGGTCGAGCTGCACGCAGGGGTGCTCCCGCAGGAACTGCACCGCGAGCCCGTACGCGTGGCCCTCGCAGGTGGGCTCGGTGGCCACGACCTGCTGCGTCCACGACACCCCGTCGACGACGCGTACCGGGAGCGCGGCCGCCTCCTCGGGCGCCGGCGACACACCGCGCACGACGAGGACGGCGACGCCGAGGGCCACCGCGAAGGTGGCGACGGCGGCGATCCCCAGGCCGCGCCACGTACCGAGCCAGGCGGCGGCCGCGAGGCGCCGGCTCCGCTGCTCACGACGACGACGGAGGCGACTCCCCGGGTCGGAGGCCCACGGCCCGAGCGGACCCGGCGCGACGTCCGCGCCGGGGGCCGGTGCCACCGGCAGCGGGGCGGTCAGCGGCCGCGGCGCCTGCTCGTCCGGTCCGGCGGGCAGCACCCCGGTGCGCGGTGGGCCCGGAGGCTCCGGAGCGCCGCCGGGGCTGGAGGCGAGCGCGGAGCGCGCGGCCGGGACCACGGCCGGGACGGCTCCGGCCGAGCCTCCCGGGACGGGCGGGACGCTGCCCGACGACGAGGGCCCGCGCGGCACCGACAGCGGCGCCGAGGACGGGTTCGACAACGGGAGCGACGGCGGGTGCGACGGCGATCCCGACGGCGGGTTCGACAGCGGGGCCGACGCCGCCGGACCGAGCGCCGCGGCGGCAGCGCGCCCCGACCCGACGTCGGGAACCTCCCCGGGGAAGCCGGCGGCGTGCAGGTCGGCGCCGTCCGGGAGGAACTCGGCCAGGCGCCACGCGACGAGCAGGCGGCGCACCTCGGCCGCGTCGAGGACCGTCGGCCCGGCGGAGGCGGTCAGGACGAGGCGCGCCGCGGTGGCCACCCCGACGCCGGTGTCCTCGTCGGTGCGCTCGGGGTCCTCGTGGCGCGAGGTGGTCGGGGCGCGGCGGTCGACGATGGGGACGACCTGGCGCGGCGCGGTCGGCGCGGGGTCGCTGAGGGCGAGCAGGCGGTCGATCTCCGCCGCGGCCAGCTCCTGAGAGCCCGCACCCGCGCCGCCGGGAGCCGCGGCACCGACGCCCACGCGACGCGCCGCCTCGGCCGGGACGAGCCCGAGGACGCCGTCGGGACGCAGCACCACCGCGTCGAGGTCCCCGTCGGGCCCGCCGGGGAGCGCGACAGCGAGGCCGGGTGCGGTGGGCAGCCCGTCGAGGAGCGTGCGGACCCGGCTGATGCGCTCCGGCGCGATCCCCAGACGGGGATCGGGGGCGACGAGGAGCATCCGGCCTCCACGATCGGGGGACAGCGACCGGCGCACACCGTAGCCCGCGAGATCACGGAGATGTCACGGCCCCCGCCGCGCCCTGCCGGTCACCCCACCGGACGGCGCCGCTCACCGATGCGGGCGACCATCGGGGTCAGCGTCCGGGAGGCCGCCGGGAGCACGGACTGTGTCCGGGTGAGCCAGCCACGCCAGGCCGGCAGCACCTTGAGCTGGCGGCGCGAGGAGAGCAGGTCCATGGCGCCCTCGACGACCTCGTCGACCCCGAGCACCCGCGGGCCGGTGAAGAGCAGCGCGGAGCTGGGTCGGTCGGAGACGGCGTGGAGCAGGTCGGTGCTCACGGCGTCCGGGCACAGGGCCCGCACCCGGATCGGGCGCCGCGCGGCGCCCATCTCGATGTGCAGCGCCTGCGAGTAGGACAGCGCGGCGGCCTTGCTGGCGCCGTAGATCGCGAGGCCCGGCGTCGGGCCCAGCGCGGAGAGCGACACCACGTTGAGGATGTCGCCGCGGCGCATGACGTCGACGGCGGCCCGGCAGCCGTGCACCAGGCCCAGCGTGTTGATCTCG
>JAVXWR010000493.1:0-4193 GCA_032230725.1 Actinomycetota bacterium | reverse complement strand
ATCGGTCCGGCACCCCTGCTCCCCGAAAGGACCGCCATGAGCACCGCTCGCCCCGGCGCAGTCCTGCTCGTCACCTCGGCCGCGGCGTTCCTGTCGAGCCTCGACCTGTTCATCGTCAACATCGCGTTCCCGGACATCCGCGCGGACTTCCCGGGCACCGACCTCGGGCAGATGTCGTGGATCCTCAACGGCTACACCGTGGTGTTCGCGGCCTTCCTCGCGCTCGCCGGCCGGGTCGCCGACCGCTTCGGCCACGCCCGGGTGTTCCTCCTCGGCCTGGCCGTCTTCACGCTCGCCTCGGCCGCGTGTGCCGCCGCGCCGGGCGTCTGGCTGCTCGTCGCGGCGCGGGCGGTCCAGGCGGTGGGCGCGGCCCTCGTCGTCCCGACGTCGTTGTCGTTGCTGCTCGCGGCCTACCCTGCCGAGCGGCGCACGCGGGCCGTCGGGACGTGGGCCTCGATCGGCGCGGTCGCGGCGGCCCTCGGCCCGCCGCTCGGCGGGCTGCTCGTCGAGCTCTCGTGGCACTGGGTCTTCCTGGTCAACGTGCCCGTCGGGGTCGTCGCGCTGATCGCGGGCCGCCGCGTGCTGCGCGACCCCGAGGTCGCCCGCACCGGCATGCCGGACCTGCTCGGCGCGCTCGGCATCGTCGTCGGGGTCGGCGCGCTGGCCTTCGCGCTGGTCCGCACGCCCGATGCCGGCTGGGGCGCGCCGGAGGTGCTCGCCGGGCTCGGCGTCGCCCTCGTCGGGCTCGTCCTGGTGGTTCTGCGCTCGCGCCGCCACCCGGTCCCCGCGCTCGACCTGGCGGTGCTCCGCGTGCCGGTCGTCGCGCTCGCGTCGCTGGTCATGGTCGCGTTCACGACCGGGTTCGCCGCGATGCTCGTGGTCAACGTCCTCTACATGACGGGCACCTGGGGCTGGTCGCCGCAGGCGGCGGGGCTCGGGCTCGCGGCAGGACCGCTCGTCGTCGTGGTGGTGTCGCGGCTGGCCGGGCACCTCTCGGGTCGCCTCGGGATCGGGCCGGTCGCCCTCCTCGGTGCGCTCGCCTTCGCCGCCGGCCCGACGTGGTGGCTGCTGCACCTGGGCGTGACCCCGGACTACGCCGGCGGCATGCTGCCCGGCCAGTTGCTGACCGGCCTCGGCGTCGGGCTGCTCCTGCCGACGCTCTCCTCGGTGGTCGGGTCCGCGCTGCCGGCCCCGCAGTGGGGGTCGGGATCGTCGCTGATCAACACCGCCCGCCAGGTGGGATCGGTGCTGGGGGTGGCGCTGCTGGTCTCCGTGGTCGGCGCGCGGACCACGGGCCGTCCCGCGGAATTCGGTGCGGTGCAGGCGGGGTGGACGCTGCTCGTGGTGGCGGCGCTGGTCGCGGCGGTGACGGCCGCGGCGCTGTCGGTGGTGGAACGCCGGCGGCGGGTGCGCGCGGCGGCTCCGCGGGTGGCGGGCCCCGTCAGAGCAGGAGCTGCATCCGGGACTCCGTGAGCTCCGGGCGCCCCGGCAGCGGTTGGTGCTCGCCGGTGGCCTCGAAGCCGAGGCGCTCGTACAGCCCGAGCGCGCGGTCGTTGCCGTCCACGACCCACAGCGCCAGGTAGGCGGCCCCCGCTCGGCGTGCCCACGCCATCACGGCCGCGACGAGCAGGTCCGCGAGGCCACGTCCCCGGAACGCCGGTTCCACCCACATCCCCACGAGGTGGCGCCCGGCCTCGTCGTCGGGCTCGGGGATGCCGCAGGCGAGCCCGACGGTGGCACCGTCGGCGCGGACGAGGAACCAGGCGTTCATCGTCACCCGGTGGAGCCACTCGTCGTCGTCGAACGCCTGCTCGCGCTCCAGGGACGACGCGAACGCCGTGGGCGCCTCGGCGAGGGCGCGGAGGCGGACGTCCCGGGCCTCGTCCCGGTCGCCGGCGCCGGCCCGGACCACCACGACGTCGGCCACGCCGCGAGGGTGCCAGCACCCGGACGGCTGTCGCTGCCCAGGGCACGCCGACTCCCGGAGTCGTGATCGACAGCCGTGGAGCGGAGTGCCCCAGAAGTGGGGCGTTCCACGCCACGGCTCCGGATCATGGAGCGCTGACCCGCCCGGTAGGGGGTCGCCTCGTCCGGGAGCGGGGAGTGGGTCGCGCGCGACCGCGGCCGGGGGAGGCGTCACGATGGAGGGGAGCGCGTCACCGTCGGGAACCGGCCCGGTCCCCGCGGCGACGTGCTGCACGCCGCGACCACCACCGGGACGTCGCGCGCGACCGTGAGGAGACGGTGAGCATGGCCGAGCACGGCAGGGGAGCGGGCGGTCGGCACGCCGCGCCCGGGGAGGCCCGGGCCACGGCCGGCGCGACCGCCACCGTCGGAGCCGCCCCGGCCGGAGCCGGTCCGGCAGGCTCGGCGCCGACCGGCACGGCGGCGGCAGGGGCCGCCGACCCGACGGCGCCCTTCGCGAGCGCACCGCCACGGCCGGGTCGGGCCACCTCCGGGGCGGGTCCCGAGGCCGTCGGCGGGGTGCACCGCGCGGCCGCGGCCGGCCCAGCCCTCGACGAGACCGGGCTCGGCGAGGCCGACGAGGCCGACCCGGACCTCGACGACGACGCGGAGGACGACCTCGCCCCGGTCCGCGGCACCGGGTGGGTGCTGCTCGTCGGCGGCCTCGTCGGCGCCGTCGTCGCGCTGGTCCTGCTCGTCGAAAAGCTCGACCTGCTCGCGAACCCGAACTACATCCCGAGCTGCTCGATCGACCCGGTGCTCTCCTGCGGGACGATCATGAAGACCGCGCAGGCGGCGGTGCTCGGCTTCCCGAACCCGGTGATCGGCCTGCTGACGTTCCCGGTCGTGGCGGCCTGCGGGGCGATCGTCGTCTCGCGCGCCGAGCTCCCGCGGTGGGTGTGGTGGGCGCTGGAGATCGGCTCGTTCGCGGGCGTGCTCTTCATCCACTGGCTGATCGTGCAGAGCCTCGTCGTCATCCACGCGCTGTGCCCGTACTGCATGGTCGCGTGGGTCGCCGTCGTCGCGATCTTCTGGTTCACGACGATGCACAACCTGCGCGAGGGCAACCTCGGCGGCGCGCCGGCCGGCGACACGCTGGTCCGGCGCCACGGCTGGGGCCTCGCGGCCTGGTACGTGCTGATCGTCGTCGCGGTCGTGGCCTCGTTCCCGGCGTACTTCGCCGCGATGGTCGGGCTCGGCTGAGACCGGAGCCCTGAGAGCGGGCGGCAGGCGCCTGCGCCGAACGGGCCAGCCCACCGACCGCTCGCCGGTCGTCGCTCGCCGGTCGACGGCCCGGGGGCGGCCGGGTCTCAGCTCGGGCGGGTGCCCCGGGCGGCGCTGCCTACCGTCGGCGCGCCCCGGACCCCGCTCCCCAGGAGTCGCGCGCCGATGACCGTGACCTCCCCCTCGACCTCGGCCGCCCGCGTCACCGAGCTCGCCGTCACCGGCATGACCTGCGGCGCGTGCACCTCGCGGATCGAGCGACGCCTCGCGAAGCTCGCGGGCGTCACCGCCGAGGTGAACCTCGCGACCGGGCGTGCGCGGGTGACCCACGACGGCGAGCCCGACGTCCTCGTGCGCACCGTCGAGAAGCTCGGCTTCGGGGCGTCGGTCGTGACGTCGAGTGCGCCGGCCGGGGCCGCCCCCGCCGTTCCGACCGAAGGTGCCCCTCGCTCGATAGAACCGACCGATGGTGCCCCTCGCTCAGCACTGCCGGTGCCGCGCGTTCCGAGCGAGGGGACCCTCCGCTCGATAGAACCGTCCGAAGGTGCCCCTCGCTCGAACAGCGGCGAGCCGGAGCCGGACGAGGACCCCGAGGTCGCCGATCTGCGCCAGCGTGCGCTGATCTGCCTCGCGCTGAGCCTGCCCGTGATCGCCGTCGCCATGAACGTGTTCTGGCAGTTCCGCTACTGGCAGTGGTTCTCGCTCGTGCTGGCCACGCCGGTGGTGTTCTGGGGCGGCCTGCGGTTCCACCGGGCGGCGTGGCGGCACCTGCGGCACGGGTCGCTGACGATGGACACCCTCGTCTCGGTGGGGGTGCTCTCGGCGTACGGCTGGTCGGTCGGCACGCTGTTCTTCGGCGAGGCCGGCCTCGGCGGGGTCCACCACGGCCTCTCGCTCGTCCCGGCCCCCGACGTCTGGGGCGGCACGCGGACGATCTACCTCGAGGCGGCCGTCGCGATCGTCACCGCCGTCCTCGTCGGGCGCTGGATCGAGATGCGGGGCCG
>JAVXWR010000491.1:0-2873 GCA_032230725.1 Actinomycetota bacterium | reverse complement strand
GCGACCTCCGACGAGCGCCGCCGGCTGCGGTTCTGCCGCCGCTTCGGGTTCACCGGCTCGCTGCTCATGGCCGTCGGGGCCCTCGGGTGCGGCGCGGCCCCGGCCTCGGCCTACAACCCGGTGCTCGGGATGCGGGTGCTCGGCCTGCCCGCCCGGCTGCCGACGGTCTCGCTCACCCTCGCCTACGTCGGCATGGGGATGGTGGTGCTGGCGTGGCTGTGGCTGGGCCGGCTGGCCTGGCCCGGACGCGTCCGGCTCACCGTCCGCCAGCTCACCCGCATCCTCGTCATGTGGGCCGCGCCCCTCGCCGTCGCACCGCCGCTGTTCTCCACCGACGTCTACGGCTACCTCTCCCAGTCCGAGGTGGTGTCGCGCGGGTTCGACCCCTACGTCTACGGGGCCGCCTCCGCGCTGGGTCTCGACGATCCCCTGGTCGCCAGCATCCCGACGATCTGGCGCACCACGCCCTCGCCGTACGGCCCGGGGTTCCTCACCTTCGGCCGGCTCGTCACGGCGATCGCGGGCGACGACATCGTGCTGGGCGTCTACCTGCACCGCGTGCTCGCGCTGGTCGGCATCGGCCTGGTCATCTGGGCGGCGCCGCACCTGGCACGCCGCGCCGGGGTGGAGCCGATCGCGGCGCTGTGGCTGGCGATCAGCCCGCTGGTGCTCTTCCACCTGGTCTCCGGCATCCACAACGACGCGATCATGCTCGGCGTCGTCTTCTTCGGCCTCGAGATCGGCTTCCGCCGCTCGTGGTTCCTCGGCGCGGTGATCATCGGGCTAGGGGCCTCGGGCAAGATCCCCGCGATCCTCGCGCTGGCGTTCCTGTCCGCGCACGTCGCCCGCGAGCGCTGCCTGGCCACCGGGCGCGACCCCGCGGGCCGGGAGGGCCTGAAGGCGCTCGTCGGCTGGGGTGCCGCCGTGTCCGCGACCGGGATCGCCGTGGTGGGCGCCGTGTCGGTGCTCTCCGGGCTCGGCTTCGGGTGGATCACCGCGCTGTCGGTGCCGAACCTGCTGCGCAGCTGGCTCTCGATCACCACCGACCTCGGCGTGCTCGGCGGTCAGATCGGGATCGCGCTCGGGCTCGGGGACCACACCGACGCCGTGCTCTCGCTCACCCGCTCGGCCGGCCTCGGCGTCGCCGCGCTCGTCTGTGCGCTGCTCGTGCTGGCGGTGCTGCGCGGCCGGCTGCACCCGGTGGCCGGCGTCGCCTACGGGTTCGGCGCGGTCTTCCTCGCCGGGCCGGTGCTGCACCCCTGGTACCTGCTGTGGCTCATGGTGCCGCTGGCCGCGTCGGTCACCGAACCCCGCGTCCGCGGCGCGGCGGTGGCGGTCTGCGCCGCGGTGGCGCTGCTCGTCCCGCCCACCGGCAACGACTTCACCTTCCGGGCCTACCAGCTCCCGATGGCGATCTTCGCCGCCCTCGCCGTCGCGATCGTCCCGCTGCTCGCCGCGCGCGGGAACATCCCCCGCATCCCCCCCCGCCGCGCCCCGGCCCCCGACCCGGCGCCGGTCGGAGAGGACGCCGCCTGAGCGGGCGTACCCGTGCACCCCTGTCCGCTTGCGCCCGACCTAAGGTGGAGATCGTGGGCATCGACGGTCGGGCGCCGCGCCCCGCCCTCGGCGAACCGGCCGTCGAGGTGCGCGACCTCGTGGTGCGCTACGGCGCGACGACCGCCGTGGACGCCCTGGACCTCGACCTGCACCACGGCCGCGTCCTCGCGCTGCTCGGCCCGAACGGCGCGGGCAAGACGACGACGGTCGAGGTGTGCGAGGGCTTCCGCGAGCGCACGTCGGGGTCGGTCCGGGTGCTCGGCGGCGACCCGGCCGGCGCACCGGAGCGGTTGCGCGCGCGGATCGGCGTGATGCCCCAGGGCGGCGGCGCCTACCCGATGGTCCGCGTGCGGGAGATGCTCGACCTCGTCGCCGCCTGCTCCGCCCGGCCGCTCGACACCGCCTGGCTGGTGCGCACGCTCGGGCTGGAGTCGTGCGCCCGCCTGCCCTACAAGCGGCTCTCCGGCGGTCAGCAGCAGCGGCTCAGCCTCGCGTGCGCCGTCGTCGGGCGCCCCGAACTGGTGTTCCTCGACGAGCCCACCGCGGGTCTCGACCCACAGGGGCGCCACCTCGTGTGGGAGCTGGTCCGCGCCCTGCGCGGCGACGGCGTCGCGGTGCTGCTCACCACCCATCTCATGCAGGAGGCCGAGGCGCTCGCCGACGACGTCGTCATCGTCGACCACGGCAGGGTCGTCGCCTCCGGCTCGCCCGACGAGCTCACCAGCTCCGGGTCCGAGCAGCGGATGCGCTTCCGCGCCGTCCCGGGGATGGACCTGCGCCTGCTCGAGGAGGTCCTGCCCGAGGGCTACGCCGGTTCGGAGGGACCCCCCGGGCACTACACCGTGGCGGGGACCATCGACCCGCAGGTGCTCGCCGCGGTGACCGCGTGGTGCGCCCGCCAGGGCGTCCTCGCCGACGACGTGCGCGTCGGGCGGCGCAGCCTCGAGGACGTCTTCCTCGACCTGACCGGGCGGGAGCTGCGCCCGTGAGCGCCGAGCACCCTGCTCCGCCGGCCGGGACGCCCTTCCCCGCCGGCACCTTCACCCCCGACCCCGGAGTCGGGTCGCGCGCCCGCATGCTCGCCGTCCACACCCGCACCGAGACGGTGCTCGCGCTGCGCCACTCCGAGCAGCTGCTGCTCACGCTGGTCATCCCGCTGGCGCTGCTCGTCGGGCTCACCCTGCTGCACGGCCTCGTCGACCTGCCGGAACCGCGCGTCGACGCCGCGCTCGGCACCGTCCTCGCCCTCGCGATGATGTCGACCGGCTTCACCAGCCAGGCCATCTCGCTGGGGTTCGACCGCCGCTACGGCCTGA
>JAVXWR010000055.1:0-3297 GCA_032230725.1 Actinomycetota bacterium | reverse complement strand
GCCGCGAGAAGCAGATCGCCTACAACACCGAGCGCGGGGTCGACCCGCAGCCGCTGCGCAAGAACATCAACGACATCCTCGACCGCGTCTACCGCGAGGCCGAGGACACCGAGGTGGAGATCGGCGGGTCGGGTCGCAACGCCTCCCGGGGGCGCCGGGCCGCGGGCGAGGCCGGCGGCACCCGGGGCCACTCGGGGGTGGTGGAGCACCGCGACACGTCGGGGATGGCGCGCGCGGAGCTGGCCGACCTCATCCAGCAGCTCACCGACCAGATGATGTCCGCGGCGCGGGACCTGCAGTTCGAGCTCGCCGGACGGCTGCGCGACGAGATCGCCGACCTGAAGAAGGAGATGCGTGGGATGGACGCGGCCGGGGTCAGTTGAGTCCGGCGCGGAAGCCGCCGCGAGATCAGCCCAGCAGTTCGGCGGCCCGGCGCAGGTCGGCGACGAAGCCGGCGCGCATCTCCTCGGCGTCCTGCCCCCGGTCGGGGTCGGCGCGCAGGATCGCCGACGGGTGGATCGTCGGGACGAGCGTCGTGCCCTCCCACGGGCGGGGCTCCCCGCGCTCGGTGGTGATCCGGAACGAGGAGCCGAGCAGCGCCTTGCCGGCCGTCGCCCCGAGCGTCACGAGCACGTGCGGGCGGACCAGCGCGAGCTCGCCGTCCAGCCACGGTCGGCAGGCGCGGACGTGTCCGGCCTTCGGTGTCTGGTGGATGCGGCGGTTGCCCTGGCGGCGGAACGAGAAGTGCTTGACCGCGTTCGTGACGTAGGCGTCCTCCCGGGCGATGCCCGCCTCGACCAGCGCCCCGTCGAACAGGCGCCCGGCGGGCCCGACGAAGGGCTCGAGCGCGCGGTCCTCCTGGTCCCCGGGCTGCTCGCCGACGAACATCATCCGGGCGGTCGCCGGGCCGGTGCCGAAGACGGTGCCGGTCGTGCCCTCGTAGAGCTCGCACGCGGTGCACCCGGCGGCGCGCTCCCGCAGCGTGTCGAGGTCGGGAGCCTCGGTCGGCTCGGCCGCGCCGGCGTCGGTGATCGAGCCGGGGGAGTCGGGCGCGTCCGGGGTGGAGAAGAGGTCGAGCGGTTCGGTCACCGGCCGGGGATGCCCGGGAACCCGCCCGTCGACCCGTGTCGACCAGGCCGCTCGACGAGGGGCACCTCAGGCACCCGACGGGGTCCTCCGACCTGCCTGAGGTGCTCCTGATCTTGACGGCTGGGTCGGGCTTGATCGGGCCCGCCCGTCGAGGTCCGGCCTGCGATTTCTGCCGGCCGCGACAGCTCCCCGGTTATGCTCCCGACCACAGGGAGCGGGCGTCCCTGCGGAGGTGTGCGTGGTGGACGACGACGTCTGCGCGGTGACGCGGACGACGGACCTGCGCCGACACGCGCGCCTACTCCACCAGGCGCACGACGCTCGGCTGTCCGGTTCACGCGCGCAGACCGCGCTGCGCCGGGTGGTCAGCCGCTCCTGGGATCGCGTGCTCTCCTACGGCGTCGCTCCGGACGGGCGCACGCTCGACCAGCCGGCCGCGCCCGACGTCGTCGAGCGCCGACGGGCCGCCTCGCCGATCGCCGGCGTGCTGCCGCAGCTACGGGCGAGCCTCACAGCGGTTGCCGAGGACGCCGAGCACCTCATGGTGATCACCGCCGCCGACGGGTTCGTGCTGTGGAGGGAAGGCGCCGTGCGGGTCGGGCGGCTGGCCGACGACCTCGGGTTCCTCCCCGGGGCGGACTGGACCGAGGCGGCCGTCGGGACGAACGCGATCGGCACCGCGCTCGCCGAGCACGCGTCGGTGCAGCTGTTCTCCGCCGAGCACTTCGTGCGGGCCCAGCACCCGTGGACCTGCACCGCGAGCCCGATCCACGATCCGCGCACCGGCGAGATGCTCGGCGTCGTCGACCTCTCGGGGCCCGCGTCCACCGTGCACCCGACCACCGTCGCCCTCGTCCACACCGCCGTGCGCCTGGCCGAGTCGGGCCTCTGGACCCACCACGAGGCGCGCCTCGACCGGCTGCGCGCCGTCGCGGGACCGCTGCTCGCCCGCGTACGCGGCCCGGCCCTCGTCGTCGACGAGCACGGCTGGGTCGCGGGCGCCACCGGCCTCGCCCCCCGCGACCGGGTCGCCGTCCCGCGCGCCGGCGAGGCGCTGCTCGTCCACGGCCTCGGCGCGTGCCTGCCCGAGCGCGTGCCCGGCGGCTGGATGCTGCGCCCGTGCGGCACCGGCGAGGGCGCCACCCGCCTCCGGCTCGACCCGGACGGGGAGCCTGCCGGGGCCGTCGTCGAGGGCCGTGAGCAGTGGCGGCACGGCCTGTCCCGCCGCCATCAGCAGCTCCTCGCGCTGCTCATGTGCGCCGGAACGGCAGGTCTCGACGCGGCCGGGATCAGCCGCGCCCTCTACGACGACGCCGACCACCTCGTCACCGTCCGCGCCGAGCTCTCGCGGTTGCGCCGGGTGCTCGGCGGGCTGATCGCGGCGCGCCCCTACCGGATCGCGCCCGGCGTCGAGGTCGTCCCGCCACGCCCCGAGGTCCTGACGCGACTGCTGGGCTCTGCAACACCGCTGCAACCCTGGCCGTGACCCGGGCCACTCCCGTGGGATGAGGTCCTCCGATGCCAGGGAGGACCCATGAAGGCCGCGCGCTTCCACGGACAGGGTGACGTCCGCGTCGAGGAGGTCCCCGAACCCCACCCGGGGCCGGGCCAGGTGCAGATCGCCGTCGAGTGGTGCGGGATCTGCGGGACGGACCTGCACGAGTTCCTCGACGGGCCGATCTTCGCGCCGACCCCCGCGAACCCGCATCCACTGACCGGCGGGGCGGTGCCGATCACCCTCGGGCACGAGTTCTCGGGGGTCGTCGCCGAGCTCGGTCGGGGGGTGACCGGGTTCTCGGAGGGCGACCGCGTGGTGGTCGAGCCCTACGACGTGTGCGGGGAGTGCTCCGCGTGCCGCGACGGCCGCTACAACATCTGCCGCAAGCTCGGCTTCATCGGACTCGACGGCGAGCAGGGCGGGTTCGCGGAGCGGATGGTCGTCGACACCCGGTGGGTCCACGGGATCGACGGTCTGACCCCCGAGCAGGGCGCCCTCGTCGAACCGCTCGCCGTCGGCTACCACGCGACGAAGCTCTCGGGGCTGGCGCCGGGCGGCTCGGCCGCCGTCTTCGGCTCCGGCCCGATCGGCCTGGTCACCGCAGCCGCGCTGCGCGCCACCGGGGCCGGGCAGGTCATCGTCGTCGAGCCCGCCGAGGCCCGGAAGGCCAAGGCGCCCGGCGCCGGGGCCGACCACGTGCTCGACCCGAC
>JAVXWR010000363.1:0-3179 GCA_032230725.1 Actinomycetota bacterium | reverse complement strand
GGGACCTCGGGCCCGGCGGGGACCTCGCCGTCGCCGCCGACCTCGTCGACGTCCCGCTCGTCGTCTCCGACCTCGCCAAGACCTATCGCAACGGCTTCGTCGCGGTGCGGGACGTCTCGTTCCGTGTCGAGCGGGGCCAGGTCCTCGGGCTGCTCGGGCCCAACGGTGCGGGGAAGACGACCACGCTCCGGATGCTGATGGGCCTGGTCCGGCCGAGTGCGGGCGAGCTGCGGGTGTTCGGGGTCCGGGTGGTGCCGGGGTCGCCGGTGCTGGGCCGGCTCGGGTCGTTCGTCGAGGGCCCCGGATTCCTGCCGCACCTGTCCGGGCGGGCCAACCTCGAGCTGTACTGGGCCGCGACCGGGCGCCCGCTGGCCGAGTCCCGGATGGACGAGGCCCTGGAGATCGCCGGGCTGGGCCCGGGCATCGACCGGGTGGTGAAGACCTACTCGCAGGGCATGCGGCAGCGGCTCGCGATCGCGCAGGCGATGCTCGGGCTGCCCGACCTGCTCGTGCTCGACGAGCCCACCAACGGGCTCGACCCGCCCCAGATCCACGCGATGCGCGAGGTCCTGCGCCGCTACGCGGGCGAGAGCCCGGAGGGTGGACGCCGCAGGACGGTGCTGGTGTCGAGCCACCTGCTCGCCGAGGTGGAGCAGACCTGCAGCCACGTCGTCGTCATGCACCGCGGCGAGGTGGTGGCCACCGGTGAGGTCGCCGAGCTCGTCGCGGGCGGGCAGATGGCGATCACCGTCCCGGCCGCCGAGCGGGACCGGGCCGTCGCGCTGGTCGCCGCGGGCGAGCACGCGGCCGAGGCGGACCGGGACCGCGACGACGTCGTCGTGGTCGACCTGGGCCGCGACGCCGGGCCCACCGAGCGCGCCGCGGTGGTGCGCCGGGTCGTGGACGCCGGGATCGACGTCGTCGGGGTCGGGCCGCGGCGCCGGCTCGAGGACGTGTTCCTGGCGCTGATCGGTGAGGAGGGACCGACGTGAGCTCCGAGCTCTCGGACCACCGGCTGGGGCCGCGCCTGGCCTCGGCCGGGTCGACGCTGCCGGTGCGCGTCGAGCTGCTGCGCCAGCTGCGCCGCCGGCGCACCCAGATCACGCTGGGGCTCGCGGCGCTGCTGCCGTTCGTGCTGTGGATCGCGTTCTCGGTCGGCAGCTCCTCCCCCGGGCAGGCCGGGGTCTCGCTGACCGACCTGGCGCAGACTTCCGGGGCGAACTTCACGATGTTCGCGCTGTTCTCCTCGGCCAGCTTCCTGTTCGTCGTCGTCGTGGCGCTGTTCTTCGGCGACACCGTGGCCAGCGAGGCGTCGTGGTCGTCGCTGCGCTACCTGCTCGCGATCCCGGTGCCGCGGGTGCGGCTGCTGCGCCAGAAGGTGATCGTCGCCGGGCTCCTGTCGGCGACGGCACTGGTCGTGCTCCCCCTCGTCGCGCTCGCGCTGGGGACGCTGGTCTACGGCGACGGGCCCTACAGCTCCCCGACCGGCGAGACGCTGCCGTACCGGACCGCGGTGCTGCGCCTGGCGCTCGTCGTCGTGTACCTCGCGCTGAACCTGGCCTGGGTCGCCGGGGTCTCGACGCTGCTCTCGGTGGTCACCGACGCGCCGCTCGGGGCGGTGGGCGGCGCCGTGCTGATCTCGATCCTCTCGCAGATCCTCGACACCATCGACGCGCTCGGCTCGGTCCGCGACGCGCTGCCCACCCACTACGCCTTCGCGTGGTCGGATTTGCTCGCGACCGACGTGGACGCGGGCGACATCGTCCGCGGCGTGCTCGCCGGCCTGGTGTGGGCGACCGCGTTCGGCGCGACGGCGGTGTGGTGGTTCCGGCGGAAGGACATCACCTCATAGGTGGGCGAAGCCCTCGTGAGCAGAAAGTGTCGCTATAGCCGCACTTTCTGCTCACAGGGGACGTAGTCCCACATATGCCCCCTCCACCCGGAACCGCAGGCCCGGGTCGGCGTACTGCTCGAGCGCGTGCGCGACCCACCCGACGGTGCGCGCCACGGCGAAGACCGCCTCCCCGGCCTCGGGGCGCATCCCGAAGGTGTGCGCCAGCGCCGCGAGCGCGAGGTCGACGTTCGGGAACACCCCCGGACGCCCCGCCGCCGCCGCGGTCAGCCGCTCGACGAGCACCGCCGCGCCGGTCCCCGCGATCAGCTCCAGCAGCACCGCCGTCCGCGGGTCGCGCTCCCGGTAGATCGAGTGCCCGAACCCGGGCAGGCGCTCCCCCGCGCGCAGTCGTTCGGCCACCGCGGCCTCCGGGTCGTCGAGCGCCTCGGCGAGGAAGCGGTACGCCGCCGTGCTGGCGGTGCCGTGGACCGGCCCGTCCAGCGCCCCCAGTCCCGCCGACACCACCGCGTAGGGGTGCGCCCGCGCGCTGGCCGCCACGCGAGCCGCCATCGTCGACGCGGCGAGCCCGTGGTCGGCGAGCAGCACGAGCGCCGTGCGCAGCACGTCCGGCGGTTCCGGGGCCGTCGGGTCGTCCGCGATCGCCGGCCACAGCCCGCCCTCGCCCAGCGCCCCGACCATCCCCCGCCGGCACCGCATCGCCGTCGCGACGACCGCGGCGGGCTCGAGGTCGAACCGCCACGGGTCGAGCGCGGCGAGGGTGGCGACGGCGACCCGGAGCCGGTCGGTGGGGCGCGGGCGCCCCGGCATCCGGGCGACGAGGTCGCGGACCGGCCCGACGACGCCGTCGAGATCCGGCTCCGGAAGCTCGGCGTCGAGGTCGCCGAGCCAGAGCAGGGCCGCGACGCGGTCCGGGGTCGCGGTCCGGGCGAGGTCGGTCACCCGGTGCCCGCGGTAGTAGTACTCGTCGTCCGAGAGCAGCGTGAGCCGCGTCGTGATCGTCTCCGCGACGCCGGTGGGACGGCGGGTGGCGCCGCGGGTCGCGACGAGCGCGTCCACCTCGGCGGCGTCGAAGGTGCTGGGCCGCCCGCCGGTGCCGCGCGCGGAGGTGAGCAGGCCCCGGCTCACGTAGGCGTAGAGCGTCTCGGGCTTCACGCCGAGCCGGGCCGCGGCCTCGGCGGTCGTCAGGGTCGCCACGACGTTGACCGTATCAAGATTGACTGCATTGATCGCGGACGCGCATCGTCGTCGTCATGACCATCGACACCGTCCCCGCCGGGCTGCGCGGGGTGGCCGTCAGCGACACCGCCATCGGCGACGTCCGGGG
>JAVXWR010000341.1:0-6713 GCA_032230725.1 Actinomycetota bacterium | reverse complement strand
GAGGGATCGCGGGGACTTGCCCTGGCGGGCCACCGGGTGACGCTGCTGGAGCGCGACGACGAGCTCGGGGGCGCACTGCGCGGGGTGGCCCGGCTGCCCGGGCGCGGCCGCTACGCCGCGCTCGTCGCGTGGTGGCGCACCGAGCTGGAGCGGCTGGGTGTCGAGGTGCGGCTGGGTGTCGAGGTGCGGCTGGGCGTGAGCGCGCGGCTCGACGACGTGACGCCGACCCTGTGGGCGACCGGCGGCCTCGAGCGCGACCCGTCCCTGCCGGAGGCGCCGACCAAGACCGCCGCCGCCGTGCTCGCCGGGACCGAGCCGCCTCCGGGACCCGTGGTGGTGCTCGACCCGGTCGGCGACGCCACCGGGGTCGGCCTGGCCGAGCTGCTCGCCGGGCGCGGTCGGGAGGTCGCGCTGGTGACGCCGGACCCGGTCGTCGGGCACGAGCTCGGGCCCAGCGGCGACCTCGTGCCGGCCGCGGCCCGGCTCGTCGCGGCCGGGGTGGCCCGGGTGGTCCGTGCGGTGCCGGTGCACTGGGCCGACGGCGTGCTGCACCTGCGCGACGCGGCCACGGGGGAGCCCTCGACGCTGCCCTGCGCGGCGGTCGTCGACGCCGCCCGGAGGCTCCCGGGCGCGGTGCCGGCCGACGCGGAACCGGTGAGCGGACTGCTCGTCCGGGGCCGGACGGTCCTCGCCGGTGACGTGCTCGCCCCGCGCACCGTGCACGACGCGGTGCTGGAGGGCCGGCGGGCGGCAGCGCGGGTCGCGGCCCTCGCCGCCGGGACCCGGCGGTGACCGTGCCCCGTCCCGGCGACCCGGTCACGGTGGGCCCGCTGCGGTTGCGCAACCGGATCGTCGTCCCGGCCCACCTGACGAACGCGGCCGTCGCCGGGATGCCGACCGCGCAGCACGCCGCGTACTACGCCGCCCGGGCCGAGGGCGGGGCCGCGCTGGTGATCACCGAGGAGCACTCCGCGGGCGAGCACGACCGCCCCTACGAGAAGCTCATCCGCGGTACCGACCCGGGGATCGTCGGAGGCCTGCGCCGGATCACCGACGCCGTCCACGCCCACGGCGCCGTCGTGCTCGCCCAGGTCGGCCACAACGGCGGCCAGTCCTCGTCGCGGTACTCGGGCGTGGCCGTCACCGCGCCCTCGCCGGTGCCCGACCCGATGTTCCGGGAGGTCCCGCGCGCGCTCACGACCCGCGACCTCGCCGACCTCGTCGCCGGGTTCGCACGCACCGCCGAGCACGTCGTCGCCGGGGGGTACGACGGACTCGAGGTCCAGGCCTCGCAGGCCTCGGTGATCCGCCAGTTCCTCTCCCCGCCGACCAATCACCGCGACGACGTCCACGGGCAGGACCCGGCGCGCGTGCTCGTCGAGATCCTCGCCGCGGTGCGCGCGGTGCTCGGGCCGGGGCGCGTCCTGGGCGTGCGGCTGCAGGGCGACGAGGGGATCGCGGGCGGGCTCACGGCCGCCGATGCGGCTTCGGTCGCCGTGCGGGTGGCCGAGCAGGTGGACTACGTCAACACGGCGGTCGGGGTCGCGACGGCGACGCTGCCGCTGATCGAGCCGCCGATGGGGGTGCCGGCCGGGTACGCGGCGGCGGTGCCGACGGCGGTGAAGGCGGCGCTGCGAACCGCGACCACGGTGCCGGTGGTCGGGGTCGGCCGGTTCACCGAGCCGGCGCAGGTGGCGGCGACCCTCGCCGCCGGGACGTGCGACCTGGTCGGGGTGGTGCGCGGGCAGATCGCGGACCCGGGGTTCGCCCGCGCGGCCCTGGCCGGCGGCCGGATCCGGCGGTGTCTCGGGTGCAACCAGGAGTGCATCGCCGCGGTCGGGCACAACCGGCGCCTCGGGTGCGTGGTGAACCCGCGGGCCGGTCGGGAGGCCGAGGTGCTCCCGGCTCCCGGGGTGCGACGGCGGGTGCTGGTGGCCGGCGGCGGCCCGGCCGGCCTGTCCGCGGCCGTGACCGCCGCCCGGCGCGGGCACGACGTGCACCTGGCGGAGGCGGGCGAGCGGCTCGGCGGGCAGGTGGCGTGGGCGGCCACCGCGCCCGGGCGGGCCGAGCTGGGCCACCTCGTCGCCGACCTGGGCGCGGAACTGGCGGGCCTCGGCGTCCGGACCTCGCTCGGCGTGCGCATTTCTCTGGGACTGACCGTCGACGACGCCCTCGTCGCGGCCCACGCGCCCGACGTCGTCGTCGACGCGACCGGGTCGGCGGCGGTGCGCCCGACGTGGGCGGGCACCGCGGTGCTCGACGTCGAGGACGTCCTGCGCGGCGGGGCACGGCCGCGGGGGCGGGTCCTGGTGGTCGACGACGTGGGCGGGCACGCCGCGCCCTCGGCGGCGGAGCTGCTGGCGCGAGCGGGCGCGGCGGTGACCACGGTGACCTCGGCGCTGGTCGCCGCCGGGGACCTCGGGCCGACGCTCGAGGGGCCTCGCTGGGCCCGGCGCGCCGCGGCGCTGGGGATCGTCCAGGAGGTGGAGACGGTCGTGCTGGGCGCCGAGGGCGGGAGGGTGCACCTGCTGCACCACCTCACCGGGGTCGAGGAGACCCGCCTCGTCGACGCGGTCGTCGCGTGCGGTCCGCGGGCGGCGCGGGCGCCGGTGACGTCGCGGGTGCCGGTGGTGCGCGTCGGGGACGCGGTGGCGCCCCGGCTGCTCGACGCGGCCGTCCGGGAGGGGCACGACGCGGCGGTGGCACTCTGACGGGCAACCAGAGGGTTGCCTCTTCCAACAGGCAACCGTAAGGTTGCCTGTTGTGGAGGACGACGCCGTGTTCCGGGCCCTTGCGGACCCGACGCGGCGCCACCTGCTCGACGCGCTCTACGAGCGTGACGGCCGGACGTTGTCGGAGCTCGCCGAGGGCCTCGCGATGAGCCGGCAGGCGGTCAGCAAGCACCTCGCGATCCTCGAGGAGTCGGGCCTGGTCACGGCCGTGCGCCGGGGCCGGGAACGCCACCACCACCTCAACCCGGCGCCGTTGGCCGACGTCGGGGACCGCTGGATCCGCCGGTATCACCGGGCGCGGGTGGACGCCCTCACCGACCTGAGACGAGCCCTGGAGGACCCCGTGCCCGAGACCGCGACGACCTACCCTGCGGCCACCGCCTTCGTCTACGTCAGCTACATCCGGACGAGCCCCGAGAAGCTGTGGGAGGCGCTGACGACACCCGCGTTCGTCCGCCGCTACTTCGGCGGCGGCGGCCCGGACTCCGACTGGCGGGTCGGCTCGCCGGTGCGCTGGAGCATGGGCGGGGAGCCGCCGCACGACTGGGAGCAGCACGTGCTCGAGGCCGACCCGCCGCGCCGGCTCGCCTACACCTGGCACAACTACCAGCCCGAGATGCAGGAGATGTTCGGCTGGTCGGACGAGAAGCTCGCGGAGCTGCGGCAGGAGCCGGTCTCGCGGGTGACGTTCGAGATCGAGGCGGTTGCGTCGGATCCCACCCGCCCCGCCGTCAAGCTGACCGTGACCCACGACGGCTTCGTGCCCGGCAGCGAGATGCTCGCCGGGATCGCGGGCGGCTGGCCCGGCATCCTGTCGAACCTGAAGTCGCTGCTCGAGACCGGCGAGGTGGTCGCCGAGGGCTGACCTGACAGGGTGGCGGGCGTGGAGGTCTCCCGCGCCCGGTCGAGCGACTGCGTCCATGTCCCGCTGCTGCTCGTCCCCGTGGGCGCGCTCGAGCAGCACGGTCCGCACCTGCCGCTGGGCACCGACACGACGGTCGCCACGACGGTGGCCGGGCGGACCGGGCTGCCGGCGACGCCACCGATCGCCTTCGGCGCCTCCGGGGAGCACGAGGCCTTCCCCGGCACCGTCTCGATCGGCACCGAGGTCCTCGCCGCGGTGCTCGTCGAGATCGGGCGGTCGGCCTCCCGCTGGGCGGGGCGGCTGTGCTTCGTCAACGGCCACGGCGGCAACCTCCCGGCACTGGTCACCGCGACGAGGCTGCTGCGCGCCGAGGGCCGCGACGTCGCCTGGCACTCGTGCGGGGTGCCGGACGCCGACGCGCACGCCGGGCGGCACGAGACCTCGCTGATGCTCGCGCTGGCCCCCGACGACGTCCGCCCCGAACTGGCCGCGGCGGGCAACACCGCCCCGCTCCGTGAGCTCATGCCCGCGATCCGCGCCGGGTCGCTGGCCTCGGTGAGCCCCAACGGGGTCCTCGGCGACCCGACGGGCGCGAGCGCCGGGGAGGGCGCGGAGACGACGTCGGTGATGGTCTCCGCACTCCTCGCGGCGCTGGACGACTGGCGGGTCGACGAGCACGGGCGCCTCGGTGCCTGACGTCCCCGGCCCGGGCGGGCAGTGCGTCGTGTTCTCCGACCGCGCCGACGCGGGCCGTCGTCTCGGGGCGGAGCTCGCGGGTCTGGGCCTCGCCCGGCCGCTGCTCGTCGGGCTCGCGCGCGGCGGCGTCCCCGTCGCCGCATCCGCGGCGTCCGTGCTCGGCGCCGACGCCGAGGTGGACGTCGGCGTCGCCCGCAAGGTCACCCGGCCGGACCGTCCCGAGGCGGGGCTCGGCGCGGTGGCCGCCGACGGCGAGCCGGTCTGGTTCGTCGCCGCGCTGCGGGCGCTGGGCCTGCGGCCCGAGGATCTCGCCGAGCAGGTCGATGCGGAGCGCGCCGAGGCCCGACGCCGTGAGGCCGCCTACGGCGCCACCTGGCGGGGCCGCGCGCCCGGTCGCGACGTCGTGCTCGTCGACGACGGCGTGGCCACCGGCGTGACCGCGCTGGCGGCCCTGCGGGCGATCGAGGCGGTCGGGCCCGCGCGGCTGGTGCTCGCCGCGCCCGTGATCGCCCTGACGACGCTGGACCGGCTCGGGTCGGAATGGGGTGGCGAGGTCGTCGCCGTGACGGTGCCTGACGGGTTCGGGGCCGTCGGCGACCATTACGACGACTTCGGCCAGCTCTCCGACGCCGACGTCCGGGGTGCGCTCCGTGCCCGCGAGGGCTGATGGTCCGCTCGGTACGGCGGATGTGCCCGGAGCTTCCCGACGACCGCGCCCACGCCCTCGAGCGGTCGTTGCGACGGGTGTGCACGGCCGCCCACGTCGTCGACCCGACCGCGCGCCCGGGAGAGCTCCGCGAGCAGATGCGGGTGACCGTCGTCGGCGGCCTCGGCGGCCGGAGGTGGCCTTCGGCCGTGTGAGCACTTTCTGGTGCTATGACACCGGTTAGTGCTCACGAGCCGGAGGCACCTCATCGCCACCCCCCGACTGCCCGACGGCTGGACCGTGCGGCCCGACCCGCGTACCTGGCGGCTCGACGGCGGCGCGACCTGGATCGGCGGATCGCCCCCGCGGGTGCTGCGGCTCTCGGCCGCGGCGCGGTCCCGGCTCGGCGGGCCGGAGCTCGTCGTCGGCGACGCGACCACCGCCGCGCTCGCGCGCCTGCTTGCCGACGCCGGCGTCGCCCACCCCGATCCGGACCGCGCCCCCGGGGCGCCCGGCCCGGCCGAGGTCACCGTCGTCGTCCCGGTGCGCGACCGGACCGCGGAGCTCGACCGGTTGCTCGCGGCGGTCGTCGCCACCGCGCCGGGGCTGGGCGGGCTCGTCGTCGTCGACGACGGGTCGGCCGACCCCACGACGACCGAGCGGGTCGCGGCGACGCACGGCGGGCGCGTCGTGCGGCACCCGTCGTCGCGCGGCCCCTCCGCGGCGCGCAACACGGGGGCCCGGGCGAGCGCGACGCCGATCGTGGCGTTCCTCGACTCCGACGTCGTCCCCGAGCCCGGCTGGCTCACGACGCTGCTGGGGCACCTCGGCGACCCGGCGGTCGGGGCGGTCGCCCCGCGGATCGTGGCGTGGGGCGACGGCGGGCCCGAGAACGCCGTGACCCGGTACGAGCGGCGGCGCTCGTCGCTGGACCTCGGCGCGCGGCCGGCCCCGGTGACGGCACGCTCGCGGGTCGCGTACGTGCCGAGTGCGGCGCTGGTGGTCCGGCGGTCGGCGTTCGGGGACGGGTTCCGCGAGGACATGCCGGTGGCCGAGGACGTCGACCTGGTGTGGCGGTTGGCCGCTGCGGGCTGGCGGCTGCGCTACGAGCCGGCCGCCAGGGTCGCCCACGAGCACCGGGCGAGCGTGCGGGCGTGGCTGGGGCGCAAGGCGTTCTACGGCACGGGGGCGGCCCCGCTGGCCCGGCGGCACCCCCGACGCGTGCCGCCGGTGGCGCTGGCCCCGTGGACCGCGGCGGTGATGACGCTGCTGGGGGTCCAGCGGCGGTGGTCGGTGGTCCTGGCGGGCGGGGTGACCGTCGTGGCCACGGCGCGGCTGGCGCGGGGGCTGCGGAAACCCGGCGAGCCGTGGGTGGGTCGGCGTGATCGTGAACGACGGTTTCCTGACGTCCGGTGTCGGCAACGCGACTTTTCTGACATCTCCGCCGGGCCGATCCCCCTCGCCGCGGTCCTCGCCCCCTGGGGCCTCGGCGGGGCGGCGTGGCAGGCGGCCGGCGCGCTCACCCGGCACTGGTGGCCCGCGGCCGCGCTCGGTGCCATCGTGAGCAGGCGCGTGCGGCGCGCGCTGGTGCTCGCCGCCGTCGTCGAGGGGCTCGCCGACTGGCTGCGCTTCCGCGACCCGGGGGCCGGCCCGCTCGACGCGATCGCGCACGTCGCCGCCCACCGCGCCGACGACCTCGCCTACGGGGCGGGCCTGTGGTGGGGCGCGTGGCGGCACCGCACGGCCGCACCGCTGTGGCCGGACCTCTCCGGGA
>JAVXWR010000304.1:0-4949 GCA_032230725.1 Actinomycetota bacterium | reverse complement strand
GCCGTCCGGCCCGCACAATCTCGCCGTCACCGTCTCCTCGACGGCCTGCTCGGTGAGCTCGCGCCGCGACCCGTCGCGCCAGGCGAGGAACGAGCGCAGCATCCGCCGGCAGTTGGCGAGCTCCCGGCGCGAGAACCACGGCGCGCCCGCGTCCACCGACGCCCACGCGACGTCGAGCGCCTCGTCCAGCTCGGTCTCCCCCGCGCCCTCGGCGGCCCGCTGCACGAGGGCGTGCACGAGCGAGCCGGTGACCGAGGCCAGGGAGTCGGAGTAGTCCCCGCCGTGGGTCTGCAGCGCCCACCGCAGCGGGCAGGTCAGGATCGTCTCGACGGCGCTCGGGCTCACTGTGATCCGGGACCCGGGCGGGCGCAGCGGCTCGCCCGTGGACACCTCGAGCAGGCCGTACCAGTCGTCGGGGTCCGCGCCCGGCACGCCGGCCTCGGCGAGCCGGGCGAGCTGGGTGGCCGCACGGGCCCGCCGCTCCGGGTCGGTCGAGGGCGCGGTCACCGCCCGCCGCAGGTCGCCGACCAGCTCGGCGAGCACCAGTGCGCGCCCCTGTCGACGCCGGGCCCGCCCGGGCCCCTCGGGCCCCGACGCAGCGTCGGCGTCGGCCGCCACGTCGTCGAGGAACCGCGACGGGGTGACGTCCTCGGACTCGACCGCGCCGACGTGCACCGCCCGGCGGGCCCGGGAGAGCGCGACGACGAACAGCCGGCGCTCCTCGTCGAGCAGCGGGACCCGGGTGGACAGCGCCGGGTCGTCCGGGACGCCCGCGAGCACGTCGACCATCCGCTCGACGCCTAGGAGGGTGCCGCGGCGGCGCAGGTCGGGCCAGACGCCCTCCTGCACGTCCGGGATCACGACGACGTCCCACTCGCGGCCACGGGCGGCGTGCGCGGTGAGGAGCGCGACCGCCTCGCCGTCGGGGGTGCGCGGGGCCAGGCCGTCGCTCGCGAAGCGCTGGTCGTCGACCTGGGCGACGAACCCGGCGACGGTGCCGCCGGGCAGGTCCTCCACGAAGCGCCCGGCCCGCTCCACGAGCGCGACGACGGCGTCGAGGTCGCGGTCGGCCTGGGCGCCGGTGACCCCGCCCCGGTCGCTGGCCGCGACCCACCGGGACTGCAGCCCGCTCGCCGACCACACCGCCCACACCACGTCGGGCACGCTCTCCCCCGCCCGGATCGCCTCCACCGCGGCCCCGAGCAGGCGGGCGACCCGGCGCAGCGGCGCGGCGTCCGGGTCGGGGATCAGGACCAGCGGGTCCGGCCGGCCCGCGAGGTGGTCGACCAGGACGTCCACGATCAGCTCGTCACTGGAACGCTCGGTCCCCCCACCGCCCGCCTCGTGGAGCCGCAGCAGCCCGCGACGCAGCCGACGGAGCCCGAGGGGTTCCGCGCCACCCAGCGGGGAGGAGAGCAGCGCGAGTGCGGTGTCGGCGTCGATCGCGGAGGCCGGCGGGGCGGTCGCGGCCGTCGCGGCACAGCGCAGCAGGGTCAGCAGCGGCGCCACGGCCGGGAGCGCCGCGAGGGGGGTGTCCTCCGCCGGTACCGCGAGGGGCACCCCCGCCGCGAGCAGCGCCCGGCGCAACGGCGGCAGTGAGAGCGGGACCGAGCGCACGACGACCGCCAGCCGTGACCAGGGCACCCCGTCGACGAGGTGCGCCCGGCGCAGGGTGTCGGCCACCCACGCCGCCTGGCGGCCCGGCGTCGGGAACACCGAGACCGTGGCGGCCCCGCCCTCCGGGGCGGCGTCGGGCGGCCCGGTGCGCGTGCGCCCGGGACCGACGCCACGCAGCGGCTCGACGGCGCGGGCGACCGCGTCGCGCACCGCCGGGGACCCGCGGTGGTCGAGCGTGAGCACCGCGGTCGCGCGACCGCCGGGGTCGGCGTCGCGCAGGGCGTCCGGGGCGGCGCCGCGGAAGCCGAGCACCGAGGAGTCCGGATCCCCGGCGAGCACCCACGCCTCGGCCGTGGCCCCGAGGGTGCGGGCCAGCTCGAGCTGCTGGGGGTCCATGTCCTGCGCGTCGTCCACCACGAGGTGGCGGACGTGATCGCGCTCGCTCGCGAGCAGCCCCGGGTCGGTGGCGAACGCGTCGAGCACCGCCGCGACCAGCTCGGCCGCGTCCAGCGGCGGCGCCGACGCCAGCGGGTTCGCCGACCCCGCCGCCGCGCGCAGCAGCGTGACCTCCTCGAAGGTCTGGTAGAAGCGCGCGGCCGCGACCCACACCGCGACGTCGTGCTCCTTGCCCAGCGCCCGCAGCTCCCGCGGACCGAGACCGCGCTCCGCGGCGCGCAGCAGCAGGTCCCGGACCTCGGCGGCGAACGCGGGCGCCTCGAGCGCGGGCGTCAACCGTGCCGGCCAGCCCGAGCCGCGCCCGGCGCCGGCGGCCTCACCGGCGAGCAGCTCCCGGACCATCGCGTCCTGCTGGGCCCCCGGCAGCAGCCGCGGCGGGGCCTCCTCACGGCGCGCGGCGTGGCGGCGCAGCACCGCGAACGCGTACGAGTGCACGCTGCGCACCAACGGTTCCCGCGCGGCCGACAGCGCACCACCGACGGCACCGTCGAGGACCCGCCGGCGGGCCGAGATGCGCTCGCGCAGCGCCGCCGCCGACCGTCGGTCCCCCACGAGCACGAGCGAGCGCGCGTCCGGATCGGCGTGCAGCAGGCGCGCGACCCGCTCGGCCAGCAGCGTGGTCTTCCCGGTGCCGGGCCCGCCGAGCAGGCGCAGGAAGCCGGCGTCGTGCTCCAGCAGCCGCCGGGCAGGGGCGTCCAGTACGAGGTCGGCCGGCAGCCGGGTGGCCGCGCGCAGCAGCCGGGGCGCGAGCTGGGCGCCTCGCACTCCCCCGGGCCCCGGGGGACCCGCCGCCGTCGTCATGCCCCGAGGGAACCACGACCCCCCGACAGTCACGTCCCGCGGGCCGCTCTGCTGGCAGGATCGATCGCGTGGACGAGGCGCGGCACGAGCGCATCCGGGAGATCGTCGCCTCGATCCCCGAGGGCCGCTGGTGCAGCTACGGCGACGTGGCGGCGGCCGCCGGGGAGCGCTCGGCGCGGGTCGTCGGGACGGTGCTCTCCACCGACGGCGCCGACCTGCCGTGGCACCGGGTCCTGCGCACCACCGGCACCCCGGCCCCGCACATCGCCGTCGAGCAGATCCGCCGGCTCACCGCGGAGGGCGTCCTCGTCGTCGACGCCCGCGCCGCGAAGGGGCAGCGGTGGCCTCCGGCTGTGAGCACTAATCTGCCTCATAGGACGGAATAGTGCTCACGAGGCGGAGCCACCTACCGGCTCCGACGGCGACGGGCGCCACAGCTCCAGCGCCCACGTCGCCACCCCGAGCAGGGCGGCGACGGCCCCCAGCACGCACACCCCGGGCCAGCCGACGACGGCGTAGAGCCCGGAGGTCAGTGCCGACGCGATCGCCCCGCCGACGAACGCCGACACCAGGTAGGCGCTGGTCACGCGGCTGCGCGCGGCCGGGTGCCGGCGGTAGATCGCGTGCTGGTGGGAGATCTGGAGCAGTTGCTGGGCGAGGTCGAGCACGACGATCCCGGCGAGCAGCGCGACCAGCGACGTCCCACCGAGCGCGAGCAGGCCCCAGCTGACCAGCAGCAGACCCAGCCCGATCGTCACGACGCGGCGGCCGTGCCCCTGGTCGGCGAACCGGCCCGCGTACACGGCCGTGATCGCCCCGGCGAGGCCCGCGAGCCCGAACAGGCCGATCACCCCGGAGCCGTACGAGTAGGGCGGGGCGGCGAGCAGGAAGGAGAGCGCGGTCCAGAGGATCGTGAAGCACCCGAAGCCGACGCCGCCGAGCACCATGCGCCGCCGGATCAGCGGGTCGTGGCGCACGATCGTCCCGACCGAGCGGAGGAGGGTGGGGTAGGACGCCTCCGACGACGTCGGGACCCGCGGCAGCACGAGCCGCACCGCGCCCGCCAGCACCACCATGACGACGGCCGCGAGCACGAACACCAGCCGCCAGCCGCCGATCTCGGCGACCAGGCCGGCGACCGTCCGGGCGAGCAGGATCCCGACGAGCAGCCCGCTCATCACGGTCCCGACCACCGAGCCGCGGTTCTCGTCGGTGGCCAGCGAGGCGGCCATCGGCACGACGATCTGCGCGACCGCCGAGGTCACCGCCACGATCGCGACCGCGGCGAGCAGCACGCCCAGCGTCGGCGCGGCCGCCGCGCCGAGGAGCAGCACCCCGGTCACGGCCAGCAGCACGCTGACCAGGCGCCGCCGCTCGAGGATGTCCCCGACCGGGACGAGGAAGGCCAGCGCGACCGCGTAGCCGATCTGCGAGGCGGTCACGAGCAGCCCCGCCCGGCCCTCGTCGACCGAGAACGCCTGCGCGACCACCGGCAGCAGCGGCTGGGCGTAGTAGATGTTGGCGACGGCCGCGCCGCACACCACCGCGAGCAGCAGGACGGTCGGGCGTCCGAGGTGCGTGGGGGCGGGCGCCTGGGTGCTCATCGTTGCGTCAGCCAACCAGATCCGACAACGGGTGGCGCGCGATCCGGTCGCCCGTCACACCGCGCCCAAGCCCGCCGCCTCCGCCAGCGCGGCGTCGAGCAGCCACGCCGCCGAGCGCCGCGTGCACGCGCCCGCCTCGTCGGGGTCGAGCCCGCGCACGTCCGTGAGCACGATGAACGCCTCCCACCCGACGACCACGGCGAGGGCGGAGACCAGGCCGGCGAACGCCTCGGGCCCCAGCCGGGCGCGCACCGGCTCGAGCGCGGTCTCGATCCACCCGATCCGTCGGTAGCCGCGGCGGGGGGCGCCGTCCTCGCGGTCGGGCTCCTGCACGGTCAGCGCGATCAGCCGGCGCCCGAGGGCGAGCGAGGACCCCATCGTCGCGGTGATCCCGTCGACCAGCGCCGCGACCCGCGCGTGCACGTCGTCGGCGGGGGCGCGGGCGAGCGCCTCGTCCACCGGGGCGGACAT
>JAVXWR010000300.1:0-4746 GCA_032230725.1 Actinomycetota bacterium | reverse complement strand
GAAATAGAACTACGCTCACCAACCAGCCCGAGAAGAACCGATCTCGGGAGAACCGTGCCTCCACGAGGCGCTTCACTGTGCCCTGCAGCTCGCTGGTCCAATACTTGGGGCTGGCCACGTCCTGGGCGCCGAGCTTCCCGGCGAGCAGGGCCTCGACGCAGCGATCCACGAAGTCGCGGTGATCCCGACCCCGGACCGCGCTCGGCCAGCTGGAACCGCAGAGCCTGGGGGGACACCCAAAGCTGGTGCGCTCCCGGCAGTGGGCGACGACGAGGGCCAGGGCCGGTTCGGCGAACGCCACGGCGGACCACCATGGACAGGCGCTCCCGGAGAGATTGCCCAGGCACGTTCGCAGGCCCCCGCTCCGAGCTCGCCGACGAGATTGTCCATACGGCACCCACAGTCGTCGAAGAACAGTTCGGCGGTGTCCTGGGCCTTCCGGCACCCTCGAGTTCCCCGCGACCCACCAGTCGAGCGCGTCGGCGGGCATCGGGAGCGCGAGGACGGTAGCTTCGCGCATCCTGCGACCCAAGGAGCGTCATGGTCATCCTCGGCTTTGCCCTCAGAATCTCCGGCTTCGCCTTCAAGGTCGCCGCGATGGCGGTAGCCCCGGTCGTCGCTGTCCTTGCGTGGGGAGCGCTTGAAGACGAGATGGACAAGAGGAAGAACAGGACCGCTGAGGCCGGGATGGGGTCCTGATCCCGGTTGAGGAGCAGAGCCGAGGCCCGCACCATGGCTCAGCGGCTACGACGTTCGCGGTGCTCAGCCTCGGTCGCGGACGCGCAGGATGGCGTTGACCGCGCCGCGACACCCACCCACGCCGCACTGGCGTCGAGCAGCGTCGACTCGTCGCTCCCCTCCCCCCACCGTCGTCTCCAGGGCCGGGGCGGCGACCCGAGGGTGGTGCCGTAGCCGGCCTGGTCGGTCTTCGACCGGGCGATGAACACCGACAACCCCTGGTCGGATGCGTGCAGGTCGGCCATCCGCAGACGGGCGAGGTCGTCGGTGCGCAGCGCGGCCTTCCACCCGACCGGCAGCAGCGCCTGGTCGCGGGCATCGGCCAGCGACTCCTCGGGGAAACGGCTCTGGTCCGACGCCGAGGGTTCCTTAGCGTCGTCACCTGCGCCGTCGTCCCAGGCCGACTGCACCGGCGACGCGATGGGGCATTGGGCCACCCCGAGTCGCCGAACCGGAGCCTCTTCATCCGGGGTGCCCCATGTGCCGTCCGCGCTGCGAGCGAGACGGGGAAGAGAGACATCGCTAACAGAACGCACGACGCCTTCCGGGTGTCGATGCTCATCCAGCCACCGATCCGCTCGCTCGGGCTGGCGCACCCGTCGCGAGGTAGTGGATGCGGGCCTGGCCCAGGACGCGGCCCGGCCGGGTTCCATCGGGTGCTGTGGGGTCGCAGGTCGCGCAGCAGGGCCGCGATCCGGCGGGCCATGGCTCCGTCGACCGGCCCAAGGATCCGGTCGAACTGCGACAGGTCGATGAGACTCGTGCTCGCTACCCGCTGACTGAGCGCGCCGTGCATGGCCGCGAAGCATCGGCGTCCGGGGCACCCGAACGTTGAACCACCGGACCAGCCTTCTTGCCCCATGCGCTGATCTCGTCGGCCGGCGGCCTGGCCGCGGCTCGTGAGGTCGTCCTGCGTGGTCAGTCCGAGGAGCTCCGGTGTGCGGAGGAGGTGCTCGCGGACGGCCACCGGGGGAGGGCGGGCTGGTCTTCGTCCTCGTCCTCGTCCTCGACGAGGCGGGCACGCCGACGTTCTAGGACTGTTCGTGGGCTACTCGGCGGATCTGAGAGGGTCGAGACCGTCGAGGAGGCGGTGCAGCCCCCAGAGGTACTGCCCGGTGCTCGTGTAGGCGGCGATGACGTCGATCCCCGCCGCGGTGCGGGGATACCGTTCGGCTGGGACGGTCAGCGCGGCCCGCCGGGCAGTGGTCCGCGTGCCGTCGTCGAGCGGATCGGTGCCGGGTTCGAGCTCGGCGACGTCGAACGCGACCGTGCCGAGGACGTAGGTCAGGAGCAGGTACGACGCGCGCGCCGCGTCCGCGCGGTCCAGGCCGGCCTCGTCGAGAACCCCGAGGAGCGCCTCCCCGGCAGTGAGGGCGTGCGGGCCGTCCAGGGGCGAGTTCAGCAGCAGTGGCGCCGAGCCGGGGTGCGCGAGCAGCGTCGAACGGACGTCGAGGGCGTACCGCACCAGCCGGTCCCGCCACGGCCGGGTGGGATCGCCGAGGTGGTCGAGGTCGACCCGGCCGAGGAGCTCGTCGGTCACCGCGTGCAGGAGCGCCGTCTTGGTGCGGAAGTAGGTGTAGAGCGCGTTGGGTGCGACCCCGACGGCGGCCGCGACACCCCGCATCGACAGCGCTGCGGCTCCGCCCCGGTCGAGGAGTCCCACCGCGGCCGCCAAGATGTCGCTCTCGGCCAGGGACCGTCGCGGGCCGGGGCGTCCGGTCTGGGCCATTCGTCCCCACTCCTCCCGCAGCCCTTGACCGCGACTGTGGACAGTGTCCAGACTCTGGACACCAACCAAATTCTGGACACTGTACAGGTCGGAACCCATGGCCCGCTCGGCCCCCGGACCCCGCACGACCGGCGTGCTGCTCATCGGCAGTGCCGTCGTGGTGACGGTGGCCTTCGCCGGACTCGGCTCCGCCTTCGACTACCCGGACGTCCTGGGGCGGCCCGCAGAGCTGGTGCTGACCGACTTCGGAGCCCGCGCCTGGGCGGTCGGGGGCCTTTTCACCCTGCTGGCCCTCGGGGCGGCGATGCTGGCGCCGATCGCCCTGGGGACAGCGCGGCTGGCCGGCCCCGGCCGCTGGAGCACCGCCGCGGCGGTGACCGGGGTGGGAGCGGCGCTCGTCCAGCTCCTGGGGCTCGCACGCTGGCCCCTGCTGGTGCCCTCGCTCGCCGCCACCGTCGCGGACCCGGCGTCCTCGGCGACGGACCGCGCGGCCGCGGTGGAACGCTTCGTCGGGCTGAACACCGTGCTCGGCCAGGGCCTCGGGGAGTCCGGCGGCTACCTGCTCACCGCGGCCTGGACGGTGCTCATCCTCCTCGCGCTCCGACGCCGCCCCACCGCCCCGCGGGTCTTCGCGGTGGTCGGCCTGCTGTCCGCAGCGCTGATCCTCTGCGGACTGCTGGTCCCCTTGGGCGTGTCCGGGGCCGACACGGCGAACTTCGCCGGCTTCCTCCTGTGGAGCGCCTGGATCGTCTGGTTCGGCGTCCTCGTGCTGCGCAGCGCGTTCCGCGCCCCCGCCGCGTCGGCCCCAGGTCCGGCACCGCAGCCCCTCCCGGCCTGATCGGACCCGATCCCGCCCTGCGTCACCCGCCCCGAAGGAGGTCGTGATGGACCCGATCCGAGCTGTTGCCCCGCTTTCGCTCCGCCGCCTGTACCTCCTGCGCGCCGGCTACCTCGTCTTCGCCGTCGGACTGGTCGTGACGAAGTGGCCGCTGCTGATCGGCCACGACCTCGACTGGCCCCTCTTCGAGGGGGTCGAGACCGCGATCCTCGTAGCGTTCTCCCTGCTCGCCCTCCTGGGCCTGCGCCTTCCGCTGGCGATGCTGCCGCTGCTGCTGCTCGAGTGCCTCTGGAAGCTGATCTGGCTGGTCGCCGTCGCCCTGCCGCTCTGGGCCGCCGACCGCCTCGACCCGGCCACGACGGAGGTGGTCCTCTCCTTCGTCTGGGTGCTGATCATCGTCGCCGCCATCCCGTGGGACGTCGTGGTCGCCCGGTACGTGACCGGGCCCGGCGATCGGTGGCGCGACGGTCCCCCTCCGCCCGGAGAGAGCTCGACGGCCACCGCCCGACGGGACGAGGTGACCACGTGACCTCCGCCGCTCCTCCCCGGCCCGCGGCGTCGTCGTCCAAGGGCGGATCGTCGGCCCTCGCGACGTGGCTGCTCTGGACCGCGGGGTTCCTCGTGTTCCCGGTCGCCGGCCTCGCGGGCACGGCCGCCGCGGGCCCCGTCGACGACCCCCTCGCCGCACTGCTCGGCGGGGCGGTCGCCGGGCTCTTGATCGGCGCCGGGCACGCCCTGGTCTCGCGCCGGCGACTACCCGCGCTGCGCTGGTGCGCAGCCACGGCCGTCGGGATGGGTGTGGGCCTGCTGCTGGGGGCGTCGGTCGTCGCTTACGCGACCGGGCTGGGCGACCTCGCGGTGCAGGGGGCGCTGACCGGACTCGTCCTCGGGCCCGCCCAGGCGCTCGCCCTGCCCACCGGGACCGAGCGACGTCGTCGTCTGCTGTGGGCCGCCGCCGGCCCGCCGCTGTGGGCCCTGGGCTGGACGGTCACCACCCTGGCCGGCGTCGGTGTCGGCGCCCGGTTCACCGTCTTCGGTGCCTTCGGCGCCCTCACCTACAGCGCCCTGTCTGGGCTGCTCCTGGTGGTCGTCCTCGGACGGTCCGCCGGCGCCCGCGCCGCCCATCGGTCCTCCTCGTGAGTCCCGGCCCACGTCAGGTGGTGTTCGGCGCCGGTGCGATCGGCCTGGCGCTGGTGGAGGCGCTGCGGCGCCGCGGGGAGACCGGTATCCGGCTGGTCAACCGCTCGGGGTCGGCGTCCGTCGCCGACGACGTCGAGGTGGTCGGCGGAGACGCCGCCGATCCGGCGTTCACCGTGAGCGTCGCGGCGGGCGCCCGGGTCGTGTACCAGGTCCTCAACCCGCCGTACCACCAGTGGACCGAGCGCTTCCCCGCCCTGCAGGCCGGCGTGCTCGTGGGTGCGGAAGTCGCCGGTGCCCGCCT
>JAVXWR010000298.1:0-3236 GCA_032230725.1 Actinomycetota bacterium | reverse complement strand
CGCACCGTCTCCTCGTCGTAGATCGCCTTCATGCCCGGGGTGCCGCCGCGGCCGCCGTACTCCACCGGCCACTGGATGCCGGAGAAGCCGGCCGCGGTCTTGCGGGCCTCCCAGTCCCGGCGCTTCTCGAACGACTCCGTGGTGTCGAGCGAGGCCCAGTAGCCCGGCTCGGTCCACTCCGCCGGGATGTTCTCCGCCAACCAGGTCCGCAGCTCCGTGCGGAACTGCTCCTCCTCGGCGGTGTAGGTCAGGTCCACATCGGCTCCAACGCTCTCGGCGGTCGGTACGCCTCCGGTACGACGATGCACTCTCGCAGGTCCGCCCGCGCCCTGCACTACCGGCGGGTAGGGCGGGTGGGGCGACCGTCAGCAGGTCAGGATCCCCTGGCGCTCCTTCAGGGCGAGGACCCGCCGGACGGCGTCCTGGGCGCGGGCGGCGAAGGCCGGCTCGCGCGCCGCGGTCGTGATGGCGTCGACCATCGTCGACAGGTCCTGCGGCCGGATCGTCAGGACCAGGTCGCCGCCGGCGGCGAGGAACGTCGTCGCGCGGGCCCCGACGGGGGTGTCGGCGAGCGCGGCCGCCGCGCCGACGTCGTCGGTCATGATCACGCCGTCGAACCCGAGGCGCTCGCGCAGCAGGTCGCGCATGACCGTCGAGGAGAAGAGCGCCTGGTGGTCCGGGTCGATCTTCGCGTAGCGCGCCGAGGACATCATCACCAGCGGCGCGCCGGCGCGGATGCCCGCGGCGAAGGACCCCAGCGCCGCCGAGTCGGCGCTCGTCGTCGGGTCGACGACTCCCCCGGCGAAGTCGGTGTTCTGGCGGACCTCGCCGAGGCCGGGGAAGTGCTTGAGGGTCGGGGCGACGCGTGCGCCGAGCATGCCCGCGACGAAGGCGGTGACGGCGGGAGCGACCGTGGTGACGTCGGTGCCGAACTGGCGGCCGTAGCGCCCGACGGGCGCGTTGGCGGTGCCCAGCGCGGGGTCGACGACGTCGGCGACGGGCGCGAGGTCGACGTTCACCCCGACGTCGCGCAGTTCCTTCCCCCATCCCCCGGCGTCGCTCTTCAGGCCGGCCGCGTCCTTGCCCTGCGTCGTGGCGGGCGGAATCCGCGTGAAGCCGGGCCCCTTCAGCTCCTGGACCTGGCCGCCCTCCTGGTCGGTGGCGACGAGCAGCGGGACGTCGGCGCCGCCGGTCGCCTCGGCGCTGGTGACGACCTTCGTGACGGCGTCGGAGCTCGCGGTGTCGCCGTCGGTGAGGATGATCCCGCCGGGCCCCCGCGCCAGCGCCGCGCGCGCCGCCGGGCTGACCCCGCCCGCGGGCACGCCGACGACGACGAGCTGGGCCCACCGCTGGGCGGGGGTGAGGCGGTCGAAGGTCGCGGTGACGCACGCGGACGAGGTGGGCGGCCCCGGCGTCGTCGGGGCGGCCGGCGTCGTGGCGGGAGCGGGGGCCGGGGACGACGCGAGGGCCGCGGGCGCGGGGCCCGGTGCCGTCCCGCACCCGGCGAGGACGCCCGCCGCGAGCAGCGCGGCGACGGCGAGACGGGTCGGGCGGAGCGGGCGGCGGTCCGGGCGGGGTGACGTCATCGCGGGTCAGGGTAGGGACCGCCACGGCCCGGCCGGGCCGCCGGTCACCCGATGAGGTGCGACGATGCGGCCATGGTCTCCACGCGGCGGACGGTCACCCTGCACGGCCACCGGATGGCCTGGATCGAGGCCGGCCCGGACCGCGGCGAGGACCCGGAGGTCGTGGTCCTGCTCCACGGGGTCGCGGGCTGTTCGTCGACCTGGGAGCCGGTCATCGAGTGCCTGGAGCGCACCGCCGGCCGGCGCCTGCTCATCGCCCCCGACCTGCTCGGGCACGGCGAGTCGGCCGGGCCGAGCGGCGACTTCTCGATGGGCGCGTTCGCCAACGGGCTGCGCGACCTGCTCGCGGCCCTCGGGCACCGGCGGGTCACCGTCGTGGGGCACTCGCTCGGCGGCGGCGTGGCGATGCAGTTCGCCTACCAGTTCCCCGAGCTGTGCTCCCGGCTGGTGCTGGTCTCGTCGGGCGGCCTGGGGCGTGGGGTGAGCCCGACGCTGCGGCTCGCCTCGCTGCCCGGCGCCGGCGTCGTCGTCCCGATCCTCGCGCGCACCGGCGTGCTCGGCCTCGGCGTCGCGGCACTGCGCGCGGCCGCCTCGCTCCCGCTGCGCCCGGCCGACCGGATCTCGCTGCGCGAGTACGCCCGGCACGCGGGGTCGCTGACCGAGCGCGCGCACGCCGACGCGTTCGTCGACACGATCCGCGGCGTCATCGGCCCGTGGGGCCAGCGGGTCACCGGGACCGACCGGCTCTACCTGACCGAGGGCCTGCCCACCCTCGTCGTGTGGGGTCGCCGGGACCCGATCATCCCCGTCGGGCACGCCTACCGCGCCGCTTCGCTCATGCCGGGCGGCCGGCTGGAGGTCTTCGACGAGTCCGGGCACTTCCCGCACTGCGACGAGCCGATCCGCTTCGCGGAGCTGCTCACCGCGTTCTGCGACGCGACCGAGCCGGCCGACCTCGACGCGGCTTCCCTCGGGCCGCGCCTGGGTGGCTTCGCCTCGTGAGCACTTTCGGTCGCTATGACCGCCGAAAGTGCTCACGCGCCTCCGGCACCTGAGCGGCACTGGTAGGCCAGCGCCGGCGGGACGTTGCGCCACACCGTCGGCGTCACGTGCACCTCGTCGAAGCTCTGCTCGAGCAGCTCGCGGAAGCGGCGCTGCGTGGGCAGGTTCATGACGTGGCGGTAGGCGAAGGTGGTGAACACCCCGCCGGGGACGAGCACGCGCGAGACCTGCTCCATGATCCCGCGCTGGGCGTCACGGGAGAACAGCGTCCAGGGCAGGCCGCTCACGACCGTGTCGACCCGGGTGATGCCGATGTCGGCCAGCAGCTTCTGCAGGTCCTTCGCGTCCCCGGCCACGACCTCGAGCCACGGCCGGGTGCGGTTCAGGTGCGCGACCATGCCCGGGTCGATCTCGACGGCGACGTGGCGCGCCTCGGGCGCGAGCCGGCGGCGCAGGGCCTGGGAGACGACGCCGGTGCCGGGTCCGAGCTCCACGACCGTCGCGGATCCGTCCTGCGGCGCGACCGACGCGAGCAGGTCGCACAGTGCGCGCCCGCTCGGGGCGACCGCTCCGATCACCGCCGGGCTGCGCACGGCCGAAGAGACGAAGGTCAGGAGGTCACGCGCTGCCGTCACGCCGGGAGACTGC
>JAVXWR010000291.1:0-9510 GCA_032230725.1 Actinomycetota bacterium | reverse complement strand
TCCCGGAGTGGAACGACCTGGTGTGGCGCGACGACTGGTCGGAGGCCATCGAGCGCCTGCACGCCACCAACAACTTCCCGGAGTTCACCGGGACGCTGTGCCCCGCCCCGTGCGAGTCGGCGTGCGTGCTGAGCATCAACAACGACCCGGTGACGATCAAGCAGGTCGAGATCGAGATCATCGACCGCGCCTGGGAGGAGGGCTGGGTCCGCCCGCAGCCCGCCGAGGCGCGGACCGGGCACCGCGTGGCCGTCGTCGGGTCCGGGCCCTCCGGGCTCGCCGCCGCCCAGCAGCTCACCCGCGCCGGCCACGACGTCACGGTGTACGAGCGCGCCGACCGCATCGGCGGCCTGCTGCGCTACGGCATCCCCGAGTTCAAGATGGAGAAGCGCCGGCTCGACCGCCGCCTCGAGCAGATGTCGGCCGAGGGCACGCACTTCATCGCCGGGGTCGAGGTCGGCGGCAGGGGCAAGCAGGACATCTCCGTCGAGGAGCTGCGCGCGGGCTTCGACGCCGTCGTCCTCGCCGTCGGCGCCACCGCCTGGCGCGACCTGCCCATCCCGGGCCGCCAGCTCGCGGGCGTCTACCAGGCGTTGGAGTACCTGCCGCCGTCGAATCGCGTGCAGCAGGGCGACTACTCCCGCTCGGACATCGACGCGGAGGGCCGCCACGTCGTGGTCATCGGCGGCGGCGACACCGGCGCGGACTGCGTCGGGACCGCCCACCGCCAGGGCGCCGCGTCGGTCACCCAGCTCGAGATCATGCCGATCCCGCCGTCGGAGCGGCCCGCGACGAACCCGTGGCCGACCTACCCGGCGATCTACCGCGTCTCCTCGGCCCACGAGGAGGGCGGCGAGCGGCTTTTCTCGGTGAACACCGAGGAGTTCCTCGACGACGGGCACGGCACGCTGCGGGCGCTCAAGCTCGTGGACGTGCAGCGCGTCGGCGGGAAGTTCGAGCCCGTCGAGGGCTCCGAGCGGGAGGTCCCGGCCGACCTCGTCTTCCTCGCGATGGGCTTCCTCGGGCCGCAGCGTGACGGCCTGCTCGACGCGCTGGGCGTGGAGTACGACGAGCGCGGCGCCGTGCGCCGCGACGCGTCCTACGAGACGACGGTGCCGGGCGTGTTCGTCGCCGGCGACGCGGGCCGGGGGCAGTCGCTCATCGTGTGGGCGATCGCCGAGGGCCGCTCCGCCGCGGCTGCGGTCGACGAGAAGCTGACCGGACGGGACGTCCTGCCACGCCCGATCGCCCCGGGGGACCGGGCCTTCGCCTGATCGGGCTCGCCCCGCCCCGCTTCGCCCCGCCCCGCTCGCCCGCCCGCCCGCCCTTGATCATCAGCACGTCACGCAGGTTCGATCATGGTCGGACCTGCGTGGTGTGCCCGTCGGGTGGGAGAGAGGGGTGGGCCCACCCCATCCCGTTGATCATCAGCACACCAGGCAGATTCGATCATGATCTGACCTGCCCAGCGTGCTGTTGATCATGGAGGGGTCCGGCGGGCGGACGAGGCCAAGCACTCGCGCGCTCAGGCCGAGCGGCTCACGACGGGGCCGGTGTTGATCGCGGGCACCGTCACCTGCAGGCGGTGCGCGGTGACCTGCCAGAAGCGCCGGTCGGGGTCGAGCCGACGCCACGACTCGGCGGCCTCGTGCACCTCGTCCTGCGACAACCCGTTCCGCGACACGACGGCCACGGGCGTGCTCGGGCGCACCACCCCGGGCAGCCACCGGCGGCGCGGCGCGGCGGCTCCGGCATAACCGGCCGGGCCCACCGGCGGCGTGCCCAGGGCCGACCCGAGTGCGGTCCAGGCGTCCACGGCGCTGCCGTGCACGCTGACCGTCGTCGGGCCGACACCGTCACCGAGCATGACGGTGTAGGCGCTGACCGCGTCGTACGCCACGGACCCCTCCTCACGCCCCGCGGATCGGGGCTCGACTGCGTGCACGGCCCAGCCAACGGGTCCCGCCGCGGACCGGCCAGCAGGCACGCAGCGTGTCGCGCCGAACTGAACCGATTCCGCGCTGGGTGGTGCCGCCGATCGAGGCCTCACTCGACAGGACGTACCGCCCGCCGTCCGGTGCCGGAGAGCCCCGTCACCCCCGCCGCGGCGGCAGCGCGAACAGCACCCGTTCCCAGCGCAGCCGCCGGCTCCACCAGCGGATCCGGACGGCCACCCATCGCGTCCCGCACCGGCAGACGAACTCCTCCCCGGCGACCACGGGTGGTCCCGGCGTGCATCGGTGCGCCACCACCACGCACACCTCCCGAGCGGGGGAGGACCCCACCTCCACCGGAGGGTCCGCCCCGGCGGGACGGGGGCCCGCTCCATCGTTCCGCACGCCTCTGACCAGCAGTCTTCCTGGTGTCACCAGCGAGCACGACGACACCGGGGAGGTCCGACCACCATGCTCACGCTCACCGCCACCACGCCACGGACGGCCACTCCCACGGTGTCCGTCGTCATCCCGACCTTCAACGAGGCGGGCAACGTCGACGAGCTGCTGCGCCGGCTCGCGGAGGCCCTGCCGACCGGTGCCGAGGTCGTCGTCGTGGACGACTCGACCGACGACACCGCCGACCGGGCCCGCGCCGCCGCCCCCGTCGTCCCCTTCACGCTCACGGTGATCCACCGCGACGAGCCGACCGGTGGGCTGGGCGGGGCGGTCGTCGCCGGGCTGCGCGCCGCGCGCTCCGACTGGGCCGTCGTCATGGACGGCGACCTGCAGCACCCGCCGGCCGTCGTTGCCGAGCTGCTGGCCGCGGCGCCGGGCCACGACGTCGTCGTCGCCACCCGCTACGCCGACGGCGGCGACGGGTCGGGCCTGGGCTCGCCCTACCGCCACGCGGTCTCCCGCGGCTCGAAGGTCCTCGCCGCGCGGCTCCTCGGCGGCGCGGTCGCACGGATGAGCGACCCGCTCTCCGGCTTCTTCGCGGTGCGCCGCGCCGCGCTCGACCTCGACGCCGTCGACCCCATCGGCTACAAGATCCTGTTGGAGCTCGTGGTCCGCTCGGGCCTGGAGCGCATTGCCGAGGTGCCCTTCACCTTCGGCGTGCGTCACGCGGAGGAGTCGAAGTCGACCGCCCGCGAGGGGATGCGCTTCCTGCGCCACCTGACGATGCTGCGCCGGGCCCGGCGGGTCGTCGCCCCGGCCGTCGCGCCGGTCCGCCTCGACGACCGCCGCCACCACGCGCCCGGCTCGCCCCGCCTGGAGGTCCTCATCGTCACCAGCGAGGCCCCGCCGATCGTCTCGGGCATCTCCCGCTGCGTCGACCGCCTCACCGTCGGGCTGCGCGAGCGCGGGCACCGCGTCGACGTCCTCTCCTCGGTGCAGATTCCGCGCCTGATGCTCGGCGAGTACCGGTTCTCGACGCTGCTCGCCCACTGGCGCCGCGTCGGGGCCCTGCTCGAGGGCTACGACGTCGTCAACCTCCACGGGCCGGTGCCCACGATGAGCGACGTCGTGCTCCTGTTCGCCGGCGCCCGCCGTGGCACCCCGATCCTCTACACCCACCACAGCGCGCTGGCCGTCCGTGGCGCGGAGACGCTCTCGCGCCTCTACAACCGCCTGCACCGCGTGCTGTCCGGGCGCGCCGACCGCATCCTCACCACCTCCGAGCACTACGCCGCCCTGGAGCGGCGCGCCGGGGGCCCGGCCGTCGAGGTCGTGCCGTGGGGTGTCGACGTCCGGCCCCGCCCGCTGCGCCCGCACCACGACGGTGCCCCGCTGAAGGTTCTGTTCGTCGGCCAGATGCGCCCGTACAAGGGGCTCGAGTGGCTGATCCCGGCCGTCGCCGGCCGTCCCGGGCTGGAGCTCACCCTCATCGGTGACGGAGCGCATCGGGCCGACTACGAACTTCTCGCCGGTTCGGCCGACAATGTCCTGTTCACCGGCCGCGTGACCGACGAGGATTTGCACCGTGCGTACGACACGCACGACGTCGTCGTCCTCCCGTCGGTCACCCAGGCGGAGGCGTTCGGGCTCGTCGTGCTCGAGGGGATGGCGGCCGGGTGCGTCCCGGTGGTCTCCGACCTGCCCGGCGTCCGCGACCTGGTCGCCGACACCGGCCCCGTCGTCCCGACCCGCGACGTCGACGCGCTCGCCGCGGCCCTGGACGGCCTCGCCGCCGACCGCTCACGGCTCGCGGCCCTGGGCCACCGCGCCCGCCGCCGCGCCGAGGGGCTCGGCTGGGTCACCTGCGTCGAGCGCTACGAGGCCGCGATGATCGCCACCGTCGAGGGCCGCGGCCGGGTCGTCCCGACCACCCCGGCCGTCGCCGTCACCGTCCCCGCCGCGACCGTCACCCGGGCGGGATGAGCCATGGCCACCACCGACCGCCGGACCGCACCCGCCGTCGTGAGCCCCGTACCGCGCGACGTCTGGCGGGAGGTCCACGCGGCCGACCCGGACGCCGTCGCCACCCAGTCCCCGGAGTGGGCCGACGCCCTCGCTACCCGTGGCTACGCCGACGCGAGCCGGCTCTACGAGCTCGCCGACGGGCGCCGCCTGGTCCTCCCGCTCGCCGCCCGACGCCGGGCCGGGGTGACCGTGAGCGAGGAGTCGTGGCCGTACGGCTGGGGCTACGGCGGGGCGCTCGTCGAGGGCGGCGACCTCACCGCCGCCGACGCCCGGATCGTCCTCGACGACCTGCGCCGCCGGCCCGCCGTGCTGCGCGCCGCGGTCCCGATGCCGCTGCGCGGCGCGGTGTGGGACGAGGCCGCGGGTCCCGACGTGGCGCGGGTCCCGTACACGTCACAGGTCGTGGACCTCGACGGCGGCTGGGACCACCTGTGGGAGAAGGGCTTCAAGCGCCAGGCACGGAACTCGGTCCGCAAGGCCGAGCGCTTCGAGCTCGACGTGCGCCGCGAGGACGGCACCACGGCCTCGGGCCCGGACGGGCGGGGCCTCGCGGTGTTCCGTGAGCTCTACGCCCAGTCGGTCGACCGGTGGGCCGCGCAGCGCGGGCAGCCGCTCGCTCTCGCGCGCCGGCTCGCCGCCCGCCGGGATCGCCCCGGGCAGGTCGCGGCCGCGGCCGCCGCACTGGGCGAGCGGTGCGTGGTGTGGTCGGTGCTGCGTGACGGCGTGCCGGTGGCGGCGAACATCGTGTTGGCCGACCGCAACCACGCGATCGGCTGGATGTGCGCGATGGACACCACCGGGATCGCCCGGGAGACCCTCGCGACCTACCTGCTGCACTCGCTGGCCATCCAGGACGCGTGCGAGCACGGCGTGCGGTGGTTCCACATGGGGGAGTCCGACGCCGGGTCGGGGCCGGAGCACTTCAAGCGGTACTTCGGCGCGGTCCCGGTGTCCTACGCGGCGCTGCGCTTCGAGCGGCTCCCGCTCTCCCGCGGCGAGCAGGCCGCCCGCCGCGCGTTCGACGCGGTCTCGCGGCTGCGGCGGTCGTCGTGACGGTCGTCCGGAGGAGCAGCGTGGTCGTCTCGATCTACGACGACCTCGGCAACCCCCACTACGGCGGGGGCGGCGCGGCGGTGGTCGCCCGGGTCGCGCGGCGGCTCGCCGACGAGCACGAGGTCACCGTCTACTGCGGCTCCTACCGCGGCGCGGTGTCGGGCGACCGCGACGGGGTCCGCTACGTCCACCTGCCCGTCGGGTGGGCCGGGGCGCGGGGCGGGCAGATCCTGTTCACGCTGCTGGTTCCGCTGCTGGCGCTCGTCGTGCGCCCGGACGTGTGGATCGAGAGCCTCACACCCCCGGTCTCGGCGAGCCTGCTGCCGCTGGTGGCGCGCTGCCCCGTCGTCGGGCTCGTCCAGATGCTCTGCGGCGCCGACATGCAGCGGCGGTACGGGCTGCCCTTCGAGGCCGTCGAGCGGCGCGGGCTCGCGCACTACCGCCACTTCGTCGTCCTGGGCGACGTCGACGCACGCCTGGTCGCCGCGGCGAGCCCGCGGGCGCGGGTCACAGTGATCCCGAACGGGATGGAGCTGCCCCCGGCCGGGGACGACGTCGCCGACGGCCCCGTGCTCTTCCTCGGGCGCATCGACGTCCGGCAGAAGGGCCTCGACCTGCTCCTCGACGCGGTGCGCGCGGACCCGGGCCTCCGGCTCGACGTCGCGGGTTCCGGCACCCCGGCCGAACAGGCGCGGCTGCGCGAGCTCGTCGCGGGCCTCGGTGACCGGGTCCGGGTGCTCGGCCGGGTCGAGGGGGAGGCCAAGGAGGAGCTGCTGCGCGGCTGCTCGCTGATGGTCGTGCCCTCGCGCTACGAGACGTTCTGCCTGACCGCACTGGAGGCGATGGCCCACGGCCGGCCCGTGGTCACCTTCGACCTCGAGCGGCTCGCCTGGATCGGACCCGAGGCCGGGCTCACCGTCTCCGCGTTCGACGCCGCGGCGCTCGGCGCGGCGATCCGCCGGCTCGTCGACGACGCGGCCCTGCGCGCGGATCTGGGCCGCGGTGCCCGGGCGCGCAGCCGCGCCTTCGACCGGCGGACCGTGGAGGCCCGCTACTCCGCGCTGGTGGCCGAGCTGGTGACACCCGAGCGGCCGCCACCTCCGGGGCGCCAGCGGTTGCGCAGCGCGGACAGCTTGGCCCGGGTGTCGTCGGAGAGCCGGGCGACGGCCTCGGCGCGCAGCCGAGCCGCGCTCGCCAGCGCGGCGCGGTGGGCGGGACCGGTGAGCCGGTGGCCGAAGACCTGGAGGCGGACCTGCTCGCGGGCGCCGCTGGCGAGGTCGGCCTTGTACGAGTCGGCGTCCCCGAGCAGGTCCAGCCGGGCCACTTCCGGGTCCTCGCAGCACAGATCGACGAGGTGGTGGGTGAGGACCATGCCGGGCCCGAGCTTGGAGAGCTCGTCGGCCATGCCGAGCTTGAGGAACCAGAGGGTGTCGGCCTGGCGCAGGCAGTAGCCGAACGCCACCGACCGGCCGTCCACCCGCAGGTGCACCAGCCGCAGCAGCCCGGCCTCCGCCGCCCAGCGGGCGCCCTCGGTGTAGAAGCGGACGCTCGCGGGGGAGGAGAGGATCGCCGAGCCGGCGGCGAGCTTCCAGGGTCGGGCCTCGAGCCGGAACCCCTCGTCGAGCAGCGCGCCGAGGTCGCCCGTGCTGCCGTCGTTCACGTCGAGGACGACCTCCCCGGCGTCGGCCATCCGGTGCCGCAGCCGGCGCAGGCCGTGGCGGCGGTTCTTGGAGAGGCGGCGCAGGAACGACGCCGGGTCACCGGTGGTGTCGATCCACGGCGACGCGCAGATCGGTCGTTCCAACGACGGCGCGCCCGCCCGGCGGGCGGCCTCGCGCAGGGCCGTCGTCGCGGGTGAGTCGGTGGGCAGCGCGGACAGGTCGACGGTGGTGCCCGCGGCGAGGAGACGCTCCGCGAGCTCACCCGCGACGTCCGCGTCGGCGAGCACGGGGGTGAACAGGGCCGTCTCGTGGTTGGTGGGGGAGCGCAGTCCCAGCGGCCCGGGGAGCAGCGGGAGGACGCCGACGAGCTCACCGGCGCGCTCCACGGTGAGCACGCGCAGGTCGTCGGCCCGGCCGAACGCGTCAGCCCAGGCGCCGAGCCAGCCGGGCCGGACGAACGGGGACGCCCCGGAGGCGACGGCGAGGGCGTCCCAGCGGGCGCGTAACTCGGGGTCGGGGGCGCGCAGCTCGCGCGGTCGCATGGCGGGCGAGGCTAGTGGTCCGGTAGGGCGCTGACCAGGGACGTCGCGCTGCGTCGCCGTCTCGTCGCTGGGTGTCCGAGCGGGGCCGGGCGGCGCGGCGGGAGGGAGAACCCCACCCGGTCCGGGGGTCGGCACCATCGGCGGCGGGCCCGCGCGCTGCGACCCTCGTCCGGTCGGTCCACCCGGGACCGCGCCCGACCGGAGGAGCCACCATGACCGCCGTTCGCGCCGACGCAGGAGGCCAGGGGCCCACGGTCGTGCTGCGCGGTTTCCGGCACGCCCGCGCGCCGCGCCCGCCGGCCGGCCCGGCCGTCGCCGCCCGCCCCGTCGCGCCCGTGGCCGCGTCGGCACCGACCGGGCTCGGCTACCCGCCGCCCACCGCGTACCCGGCGATCCCGGTCCCCGCGAGCGCCGCCCTGGTCCCGGCCGGGCTGACCACGCGGCTGTCGGGCATCTTCCCCGTCGAGGTCCCGGCGTCGTCGGGTTTCCCGCTCCTGGACCGGGCCCTCGCCCGGGGCCGGTGGGTGCTGGCCTGCGAGCCCGAGACGCGAGGCGGCCACGCCGCTCCCGGGCGGCGACTCCCGTGACCACCCTCGACGGCACAGTCCGCGTCGACCTCACGGGCATGAGAGTGGCCGATTGCGAAACCACGGGACAAACTGCTCACAGCGAGTCCCTGACGTCGATCGCCCCGTCCCTGCCGAGAGGTCGTGTCGTGCCCGAGACCCCCCGCGCGTGGGCGCCCGGTCCCCCCGGACCGGTGCCGGGCCGCCCCGTCGATCCCATCACCACGCGCGTCCCGGACCCCCGCCCCCTCCCGGGCCCCCCGCGGCGCCCGACGGGCCGGCCGAGCCGGCCCGGCCCGCCCCGCCCGCCGTCGTCGGGACGTCCCGACGACGTGCGCCCGACCCCGCCGGCGCCTCCCGCCGCCTCGATGACCTCGATCATCCGGCCGTCCCAGCGCGGCTGGACGGGCCGGCTGACCGTCGGGCGGACCTGGCCGCTGACCGTCGTCATCGGCCTCGTCGCCTTCGCGATCCGGGCGATCGGCCTCGCCCGGGCGAACGACCTCTACATCGACGAGCTGCTCTACGTGCAGATCGGCAACTCGGTGGCCCAGGGCGACATCCCGACGTTCGACGGCACCCACTTCTACCTGCACCCGATCTGCTCGTTCCTGTTCGACGCCGCGTTCATCAAGGTCTTCGGCCTCGGGTCCCTCCCGGTGATCGACCTGGTCTACGCCCTGCGCTGGCTCACCGCGATCTTCGGCGCGGTGACCGTCGTGCTCGGGTTCCGGCTCCTGCGCAAGGTCGTCCCGCTCCCGATCGCCCTGGGCGGCGCGGCGGTGCTCGCGTTCGACCCGTTCATCCTGCGCAACGACAGCCGCGTCATGCTCGAGACCCCGGCGACCATGTGGACCCTCGGGGCCTGGTTGCTGCTCCTCGGGGTGCTGACCAACCCGGCGACCGCGTGGGTCCGGCGCTGGCGCGAGGTCGGGGTCGGGGTGGTGTTCGGGTTCGCGCTCACCACCAAGGACATGACCGCGATCCAGATCGTCGTGCCGCTGCTCCTCGCCGTCGTCTGGCGACGCACCCTCGGGCCCGCCCAGACCGGTCGCGTCCTGCTGGGCTCCGTGCTGCCCTACGCCGTGCTCGTGTGCGTCGTCGCCGCACAGGGCGACCTCGCGGAGTGGACCTCCCAGAAGACCGGCGGCATCCGGCGCATGATCGGCCTCGACCAGATGACCGGGTTCCACGCCTCCAACGTGAACCTGGTCGACCGGCTGATCGCCGAGCTCGCCCGCTTCGGCACCAGCTACGTCCTGCTCGGCGTGTGCCTGTTCGCGGGCCTGGGGACGGTGTTCGCGAAGTCCACCGCCCGGCGCCTCATGGG
>JAVXWR010000279.1:0-5850 GCA_032230725.1 Actinomycetota bacterium | reverse complement strand
ACGGGCGGTCAGGACGGCGGCGGGGCGCCTCCCGGGGTCGTGGCCGGGTGCGCCGCCGGGGTGACCGCGGACGCCGGCGCTGCGGCGGTGGGGATCGTCGAGGGCGGCGGCGCCACGGTGGGGATCGTCGTCGACGGCGCGGCCGAGGGCGGGGTCGCCGAGGGCGGGATCGTCGGGGCCGCCCCCGACGGGGACGAGGGTGCCGGGGCGGCGGCCGGCAGCGGGGGTGCCGAGAGCGACGGCGACCGGGCCGGCAGCGACTGCGGCACGTCCGCCTTCGGCACCGGGGCCCCGGCGGGCAGCACCGCGAGCCGGGTCCTCATCAGCTCCACGCGATAGGTCGTGAACTGCGACATCGTGAACCACAGGTCGGGTCCGTCGGTCCAGCGCGGCGTGAGGTAGGGCGCGTAGGCCTTCGGGAAGTCCTTCGTCGTGGTGACCACCTGCGCGGGACCCCACGGGCCGGTCGGCGCGGGCGCGGTGCGCAGGACGATCTCCCCGGTGTCGTCGACCAGGTACATCATGATCCACCGGTGGTAGTACGACGACCAGCGCACGGACAGCTCGCCGACCGGCCCCTTCACCACGGGCACGGCGCTCGCCTCGCCCGCGGCCCAGGTGGTGCCGTTCCAGTAGCGGTAGGCCGCGGCGTCGGTCAGCTGGGCGGCGGGCACCTTGGCCAGCGACAGGTCGCCGTAGCGGCCCCCGGGGATGCCGTAGACGTAGACGGTGTCGCCCGGCGCCGACCCGGCCGCCGCCGGGGCCAACGGGTCGTCGGGGCCGCCGGGACGGACGTAGGCGACCTGCCCGAACTTCGAGTTCGCGGGCCAGCGGGCCGCCGGCTGGTCCTTCCAGGTGACCCCGCCGTCGGTGGAGCTGGCGATGCCGGACCCGGTGAGTCGCCAGTGGCCGGGCTGGTCGAACGACTGGACCGACATGTACTGCAGGTTCATCGTGCCGTTCTTCGGCCCGGTGGCGATCCCGTAGGTCGGGATGACCGTCTCCTGGACGCCCTTGACCTTCTTCGACGGGATCAGTTCCTTGGCGTGCCCGGGCCGGTCGGTGATCATCCCGCGGAAGGGAAGGCCGGCGGCGGGGGAGGCCGGCGGGTCGATCGAGGCGATGACGTTGGAGCGCCAGTCGTCGTGGCGCACCGAGTAGAAGTCCTTCGCGGCCGGCCCGCCGAAGGTGTCGCCGAACGCCATCGCCATGCGGTTGCCGACCATGAACATGTGCCCGAGGTCGGTGCCCTCCACCCCCCAGCGTCGGCCCGTGTCGTTCGCCGACCCGGTGCCGATCAGGTCCGCGACCTTCGCGGTGGCCGAGCGCTGGACCGCGAGGGGCGTCGAGGCGGTCGGCACGACCGGAACCGGTGGCAGACCGGGCGCGGCCAGCGCCGCCTGGCCGACCGTGAAGACGACCACCGCAACCGCGGCGACGATGAGCGCGGCCGTGCGACGACGGTGCCGCCCGTTCGGACGAGTCTGATCCCCCATGGCGGGACACGCTAGGAACGGACCTGCCCCGGACGGTGTCACGCCACGCCGCCTCACCCACAGGTGTCCCACACGCCACCCGGGCACTGTCGCTGCCGTCCGGCATGATCACGGCGCGTCGACCTCCCGCCCCTCCCGACCCCTCGGAGCACCCCGTCCGTGAACACCGCCCCCGCCACCATCGACGACGCGGCGCTGGCCGCCCTCGTGCGTCCCGGCGCCCGGATCGCGGTCGCGGACGGGTGCGGGACCCCGAGGGCCGCGTTCGGCGCCCTCTCAGCCCTCGCCCGGGAGCGAGGTGACCTGCGGCTGCTCCTCGGGTGGATGCCCGCCGTACCGGAGGGGCTGGACCTGGACGCGTTCGTCGACGCGCGCACCGTCATGCCCGGCTGGGGCCTGCGCCCGGCCGTCGCCGAGGGCCACGTCCGGGCGGTGCCGGTCCGGCTGTCGGCCACGCCCGCGCTGGTCACCGGGGCGCTGCGTCCCGACCTGCTGCTGGTCGGGGCGGTTCCGGACCCGCGCGGGCTCGTGCTCGGCAACGAGGTGTCGTGGGTGCGTGCGGTCGTCGACGCGGGCGTCCCGATCGCGGTCGTCGTCGACGAGGCGCTCCCCCGCGCCGCGGCCGGTCCGCCGCTGCCCGAGGACCGCACCCACGTCGTCGGGCACACCCGCCTCGGACCGAACGAGGTCGCCGGGGCTGCCGGGCCGACCGCCGAGCACCGCGCGATCGGGCGTCACGTCACGGACCTCCTCCCCGACGGTGCCCGCCTGCAGTGGGCGCCCGGCCAGCTCGGCCAGGCCGTCGTCGCCGCCGTGCTCGAGCGCGGCCGCCCGGTCCACGTCGACTCCGGGCTGCTCGGCGACGGCGTCGTGGACCTGGACGAGGCCGGACTCCTCGCGTCGGATCCCGTCGCCACCTACCTCGTCGGGACCCGGCGGCTCTATGGGTGGGCCGACGCCCGCGGCCGGGCCGCCCGTCCGGTGCTGCACGGCGTCGAGCACACCCACGACCCGGTGCGCCTCGCCGCCGAGCCTCCGCTGGTATCCGTGAACACCGCCGTCGAGATCGACCTCGACGGCCAGGTGAACGTCGAGGGGACGGCACGCGCCCTCGTCGGGGGCATCGGCGGGCACCCGGACTACGCCGCGGCGGCCACCCGCTCCCGCCGGGGTCTCTCGGTGATCGCGCTCGCCAGCACCCATCGCGGGACGCCGACCCTCGTCGAGCGGCTCTCCCGGCCGGTGACCACGGCGAGCCACGACGTGGACGTCGTCGTCACCGAGCACGGCGTCGCGGACCTGCGCGGACGGGACCGGGGCGAGCGTCGTCGCGCCCTGGCGCAGGTGTGGTCCCCGCCCACGTGACGGCCCGGTGACATCGCGATGGCTCGCGGGGACAGCGGCGGTGGACGCCGGGTAGCGTCGAAGATTCGCCGACCTTCCCGGAGGACAGCATGGCCGACCGCGCGCTGACGAGTGTCCCGACCGGGACGGCCGCCGAGATCGCCCGCACCGACACCGTGCCGGCGCTCCCGCCGGAGCTCCACGGGACGCCGGAGTCGGCGCCGGACCTGCTCGCCGCCCTCGACCGCGGGGACGACGCGGCCGTGTGGGCCTGGATCGAGGCGCACACCCCGGAGGCGGAGAGCCTGCTGCTCTACAGCCTCTTCCTGGGCGCGGGCGTCCTGGGCCTGCTGGAGTGGCCCGCGGTCGCGCTGTCGTGCCTGGGCCAGCTCGTCGTGGACCGGCGTTTCGGCGGCGTCGAGAACCTCGCCGCCCAGCTGCGGACCCGCATGGACGCGCTCACCACGGGCGCCTAGGAGGGGACGTCAGGAGCGGACGAGCCGCGCGATCGCGGCCGACGCCTCGGCCACCTTCTCCCTGGCCTGCTCGTCGCCGGCCTTCGCGGCGTCCACGACACAGGAGCCCATGTGCTCCTCGAGCAGCGCGAGCGCGAGGGTCTGCAGCGCGCCCGTGACGGCCGAGACCTGGGTGAGCACGTCGATGCAGTACTTGTCGTCCTCGATCATCCGCGCGATCCCCCGCACCTGACCCTCCACGCGGCGCAGGCGCCGCAGGTGGGCCTCCTTGTGGGAGGCGTAGCCGTGCGGTGGCGCGGGTGCCTCGTCCGATGTCTCGCTCACGGGTGCAATGATACCCGGGTGGGGTATCCCCGTCGGCGTTGACTCGGGTACCCCCGCGGGGTATTGCTGGAGCCGTCGACGGGAGGGGGCACGACGATGACATCGGCCGCGGCACCCACCGGGGAGCGCGCCACCACCGAGCTGGCCATCACCGGGATGACCTGCGCGTCGTGCGCCGTGCGCATCGAGAAGAAGCTCAACCGGCTCGACGGCGTCACCGCGACGGTCAACTACGCGACGGCGAACGCCCGCGTCGACCACCCGGGCACCGTCGCCGTCGCCGACCTCGTCGGCACCGTCGAAGGGCTCGGCTACGGTGCCGCCCTGCCCGCCCCGGACGAGCCCGACGACGACGAGGCCGGGGCGCTGCGCACCCGGCTGCTGGTCGGCGCGGTGCTGACGGTCCCGGTGGTCGCGCTCGCGATGGTGCCGACCTGGCAGTTCCCGGCGTGGCAGTGGGTGTCGCTGGTCCTGACGGTCGTCGTGGTGCTGTGGGGCGGGGCGCGCTTCCACCGGGCGGCGGCGCTGAACCTGCGCCACGGCACGGCGACCATGGACACCCTGATCTCGCTCGGCACGCTGGCCGCGCTCGCCTGGTCGGTGTGGGCCCTGGTGTTCGGCGACGCCGGGACGATCGGCATGCGTCATGCGTTCGGTCTCGCCGCCGGGGCCGGGGACTCGATCTACCTCGAGACCGCGGCGGCGGTGACCACGTTCGTCCTCGCGGGACGCTTCGCCGAGGCCCGGGCTAAGCGCCGCGCCGGCGCCGCCCTGCGCGCCCTGCTCGACCTCGGGGCGAAGGACGTCGCGGTGCTGCGCGCGGGGCCCGGGGGTGCGTGCACCGAGCGCCGGATCCCGGTCGAGCGCCTCGACGTCGGCGACGTGTTCGTCGTGCGGCCCGGCGAGCGGGTGGCGACCGACGGCGTCGTCCTCGACGGGGCCGGGGCGGTGGACGTGAGCACGGTGACCGGCGAGTCGGTGCCGGTGGAGGTCTCGCCGGGCGACGAGGTCGTGGGCGCGACGGTGGCCGTCGGGTCCCGGCTCGTGGTGCGCGCGACCCGCGTCGGGGCGGAGACCCAGCTCGCGCGGATCGCCGCGCGGGTCGCGCAGGCCCAGAACGGCAAGGCCGCGGTCCAGCGCCTCGCCGACCGGGTGTCGGCGATCTTCGTCCCGGTGGTCGTCGTGATCGCGGTGGCGACGTTCGCCGGATGGCTCGTGGTCGGCGGCGGGCTCACCGCCGCGTTCACGGCCGCCGTCGCGGTCCTCGTGATCGCCTGCCCCTGCGCGCTCGGGCTCGCGACGCCGACCGCGCTCATGGTGGGCACCGGACGTGGCGCGCAGCTCGGGATCCTGCTGCGCGGGCCAGAGGTGCTGGAGTCCACGCGCCGGGTCGACACCGTGGTCCTCGACAAGACCGGCACCTTGACCACCGGGGTGATGCGGCTCGTCGACCCCGGGTGGGTCGACCCCGTGGCGCTGCGCCTGGCCGGCGCGGTCGAGGACGGGTCAGGGCACCCGATCGCGCGGGCGATCGCCGAGGCCGCCCGGGACGCGGGCGCAGCACAGCGGAGCTCGACCCTCGGACGCAGCCCCCTCCCGGCGGTGACCGCGGTGCGGAACGTCGACGGGCTGGGCGTCACCGGGACGGTGCACGACGGGGACCGCGCGTACGACGTCGTCGTCGGCCGGCCGCGCCTGCTCGCCGAGCACGGGATGGCGCTGTCGCCCGCGCTGGCCGCACGGGTCGAGGCAGCCAGGGCGGACGGCGCGACCGCGGTCGTCGTCGGGTGGGACGGCGCGGCGCGCGAGGTCCTCGCGGTGAGCGACACGCTGCGGGACTCCGCACCCGGCGCCGTCGCGGCGCTGCGGGCGCTCGGGGTGCGGCCGGTGCTGCTCCCCGGGGACCCCGAGACCGCGGCGCGGTCGGTGGCGGCGCGGGCCGGCATCGACGACGTCCGGGCGGGCGTGCTGCCCGAGGAGAAGGCGGACGCGATCGCCGAGCTGCAGGCCCGGGGGCACGTGGTCGCGATGGTCGGCGACGGGGTGAACGACGCGGCCGCGCTCGCCCAGGCCGACCTCGGGCTCGCCATGGGCGCCGGCACCGACGCCGCGATCGAGGCGGGCGACGTGACGCTGGTCCGCGACGACCTCGGCGCCGTCCCGGACGCGCTGCGCCTCGCCCGTCGGACCCTGTCGACGATCCGGGGGAA
>JAVXWR010000272.1:0-5374 GCA_032230725.1 Actinomycetota bacterium | reverse complement strand
CGAACGAGGGCCGGCCGGTGACCGGCGACTACCGCGACGTCGTCGTGCGCACTCCCGAGGGGTGGCGGCTGCGGCACCGGCACGCGGAGGTCCGGGCTCGGAAGTTCTTCGACTGACGGGGGGACGGGCGACGTAGGGGCCGGCGCCGGCGTTGGGGGACCTGCGCGCGACGCACACACCATGCCGGGAGACGGGCACGGTCCTGGCGGAACCTGCGCGCGACGCACACCGGCGCGGGGGAACCGTCGGGCCGAGCCACGTGCGTACGAACCGGTCGCTCAGCCTCCGCGCCCGGCACCACCGAGTGGACGGCCACGGCTGCCCCCACAACCATCCAGGTCCACTCGGCGGCGGGTCAGGCGGCCCGGCACCGGCCCGATCACCAGCGAAGCGTGTGTGCCGCGCGTCGATTCCCCCAGAGCCGTGGGCGGTCACCAGCGGAGTGTGTGCGCCGCGCGTCGATTCCGAGCTGCTGATCCGACGCGGGCCGTACCCCCCTGGTCCCGCCTATCGTGCGGCCGGTGACGTTCCTCGGGATCGACATCGGGACCTCGTCGTCGAAGGGCGTGCTCGTCGACCCCGACGGCACCGTCGTCGCCCGGGCCGACGTCGAGCACGGGGCGTCGTCCCCGCATCCCGGCTGGGTCGAGCACGACGCCGAGGCGATCTGGTGGTCCGACTTCCGCACGCTCACCCACGAGCTGCTGGACGGGCGTGACCCACCGGGCGCGGTCGGGGTCTCCGGCATCGGGCCGGTGCTGCTGCCCGCCGACGGTGGCGGGCGGCCGTTGCGGCCGGCGATCCTCTACGGCGTCGACACCCGCGCGACCGCCGAGATCGCCGAGCTGACCGACGAGCTCGGCGCCGACGCGATCCTGCGGCGCGCCGGCACGCCGCTGTCGAGCCAGGCCGTCGGGCCGAAGTGGCGCTGGCTCGCCCGGCACGAGCCGGAGGTCTACGACGCGACCCGGCTCTTCCTCATGGCGAGCTCGTTCCTCGTGCACCGGCTCACCGGCGAGTACGTCCTGGACCACCACTCCGCCAGCCAGTGCGACCCGATGTACGACCTCGACGCCGCCGACTGGGCCCACGACTGGGCGGAGACGGTCGCGCCGGGCCTCGCGTTGCCGCGGTTGCTCTGGCCGACCGAGATCGCGGGAACGGTCACCGAGGAGGCCGCCGCCGCGACCGGACTCCGCGCGGGCACCCCGGTCACTGCCGGGACTGTCGACGCCTGGGCGGAGTCGGTCGGCGCGGGCGTCCGCGACACCGGCGACACGATGGTCATGTACGGCACGACGATGTTCCTGGTGCAGGCCACGGACACACCGGCGCGGCACCGGAACCTCTGGTCGACGCGCGGGGTCTCCGCCGGCTCGTTCACCACCGCCGCCGGGATGGCCACATCCGGTGCGATCACCGCCTGGCTGCGCGACCTCACCGGGCGTGGCTACGACGAGCTCGTCGAGGCGGCCGCGGACGTGCCGGCGGGGAGCCGCGGGCTCCTGCTCCTGCCCTACTTCGCGGGCGAGCGGACCCCGGTCCTCGACCCGGACGCCCGCGGCGTCGTCATCGGCCTGACGACGGCCCACGGGCGCGCGGAGCTCTACCGCGCGGCCCTCGAGGGCATCGCGCACGGCGTCCGGCACAACCTCGAGGTCTTCACCGACGCGGGTGGATCGGCGTCACCCCGGCTGGTCGCCGTCGGCGGCGGAACCCGCGGCGGGCTGTGGACGCGGATCGTCAGCGACGTCACCGGCCTGCCCCAGGACGTCCCGGCCGACACGACCGGCGCCGCGCTCGGCGACGCCTTCCTCGCGGCCGCCGCGGTCGGGGCGGCCGACGACGTGCGCGCGTGGAACCCGGTCGTCGACACCCTCGCACCCGACCCCGAGGCGCACGCGGTGCACGACGAGTTCCACCCGCACTACCGCAGCCTCTACACCGCCACCGTCGACACCGCGCACTTCCTCGCCGAGGCCCAACGCCGCGCGGACCGCTGATCGGTCTCTAGCCGGCCATCTCCATCACCCGCGCCCAGACGTCGTCGGGCACCGGCGCGCCCGTCCGCACGAACGACGCACGCAGGGCGGACCAGCGGGCTGTCACCGGGTCGGCGCGCAGGTCGGCCAGCGGCACGGGGCGCTCGAGGCGCTCGACGACCTCGGCCGCGCAGTTCCACGGGCGCGGGCCCGGCTCGTAGGACGGCTCGGACGTCACCCGCAGCACGTAGGCGAGGTCCTTCGCCCGCTGGGAGCGGTAGAGGACGGCGAGGTCGCCGGGCCGGGTGTCGCGGTGACAGGCCCAGCGCATCGCGGGCGCGCCGGGCATCAGCTTCGTGTGCTCGCGCCCGTCGTCGCCGAGATAGCAGTCCGGACCGACGACCCACACCCAGTGCCCGACCACGTGGTGAGCCTGTCACCCGACGAGGCCGGCGCCTCCGTCGGGAGCGCTCCGCGCCGGGCGGTGTCGGACCACGTCGTCGCGACCCCCTACCGTCGCCGACCGTGCGAACCCTCCGACTCCGGGTCCGGCTGCGCGACGTCCACCCCGACGTGGTCCGGGTCGTCGACCTGCCCGCGAACGCGACGCTGGACGAGGTCCACCTCGTGCTCCAGGTCGCGCTCGGCTGGACCGACTCGCACCTGCACGAGTTCGAGGTCGGCGACGTCACCTACGGGCTGCCGGATCCCGACGGCCCCGATGTCGAGGACGAGCGCCGGACCCGGCTGGGCGACCTGCCCGCCACCTGGGTCTACGCCTACGACTTCGGCGACGGGTGGACCCACGACGTCGAGGTGCTCGGCGCGGGCGGCGAGCACCCCGGCTGCCTGTACGGCGAGGGCGACTGCCCGCCCGAGGACTGCGGCGGCCCCTCCGGGTTCCACGAGCTCCGGGACGCGATCGCGCGGGGCGAGGTCGACGCCGACGTGGTCCGCCCGTTCGACCAGGCCCGCGCCGACCGGCTGGTCCGGCAGATGGTCGGCCGTGTCCCGGACTCCGTCCGGATGCTGCTCGACGTCATCGGGGAGGGGATCACCCCCACCTCGGCCGGACGGCTGCCCCGCGCTCTCGTCCGCGAGGTCCAGGCCCGGCGCCCGGACTGGGCGCGCGAGGCGAAGCCGGCCCTCCGCGAGCGGGACCTCGCCCCCCTCTACGGGCTGCACGACGTCCTCTACTCGACCGGGCTGCTGCGCATGTCCCGCGGCAGGCTCGTTCCGCTCCGCGCCGCCGGTGACGACCGCGAGGTGCTGCGGCGGCTGCGGCGCTGGTTCGACCCGGAGACCTTCCTCGGGGTCTTCGCCGAGCTCGCCGTCGCGACCCTGCTCGCCCACGGGCCCCACCGGCTCGAGGCCCTCGCCGCGGCGCTGGCCCCGGCGCTCGGTCCGGGCGCGAGCCTGGGTGGGCGCCCGCTCGACGAGGACGACATCTCCCTCGCGCTGGCCCAGGTCGGCGGCGCGCTGGAGGGGCTCGGACAGATCACCAGCGAGGGCTGGGCGTGGCGCGCCGGCCCGGACGCGGGCTGGTTGCTGCCGCGCACCGCGCTGCTGGCCGATCTGTGGTCGACGACGGGCTGATCAGGGCAGGCGCTCAGCGACCGGCGCCAGGTCGAACGGCACGTGCGGCTCCGCCTGGTACCAGTACGCGACCGAGGACCAGTCGTCGCTGCGGCGGTTGGCGTGCCCGTGCTCGATGGTCACGCGGATCGAGCGCTCGAACACCACCGGGTCCTCGACGTGGAAGCGGTACAGCGAGACCGGCCCGCGCCAGTTCCGCCCGCCCGGCAGCGTCACCCCGTGGTACGGCGCGGAGTGGCCCTGCGTCGGGCACCAGGCGGTGTCGACGTAGTCCTCGGTGCCGGTGCCGTGCAGCGTCGGGGGCCAGGCGCCGCGCTCCTGGTCGATGAAGATCATGTCGTCGCCCTCGCCGTACCAGTTCCACCGCCGGCGCCGGCGCGGCCGGACGTTGAGCACGCACCCGACGTAGTGCCCGTGCCCCTCGGCCTCGAGGATCGTGTAGTTGTCCTCTCCGGTCAGGTTCACCCCGCCGAACTGGTACGCCGCGTTCGACCACCCCGGCCGCACCCCACGGGTCCGCTCCCGGCGCCACTGCGCGTGGAAGCGCCCGAGGTCCTCGCCCACCTCGTCGAGCTCCTCGAGGTCGACGTAGAAGTACGCCCAGACCTCCTCGGGCGCCTCGTTGACGAGCTCGATCCGGGCGCCGTGCCCGAACGGCATCGCGAACCAGCAGGTGAGCGCCTTGCCGTCCTCGGGGCTCATCTGCAGCGGCGCGGAGGCGAAGTTCGTGGTGCGCCCGTGCCCGACGCCGAAGAAGTCGCCGAGCGGCACGTCGACGCTCGGGTGCTCCTCCCCGTCCCACCACATCCGCAGGACGAGGCGGCGCAGCAGGTCGGCCCGTCGTCCGCGCGGGTTGCGCAGCGAGCGCGGCATCGCGACGGTCATCCAGAGGTGGGTCACCACGCCGGCCCCGGGCACGTCGAGCAGGGTGACGGTCTGCCCGGCCCCGAGGTGGACGCGGTCGTCGTTGCCCCCGGTCCGGTCCCAGCTGGAGCTGCGACGCCGGCGGGTGCGCCGCAACCGGGGCAGGTCGCGCAGGCTCGACCCGTGCGGGCCGTAGGCGGCGGTCATGCTCCCTGTCTTCCCCGCCCGGGCCGGGCGGCGCTCGTCGTGGCGGGAAAAAGACGGAACCGATCGGTGCCCGCGGTCCTCCAAGCCCATGACGAGGCCGAGCGGCACCGGGAGGACCACATGGGCAGGACGGCGAGGAAGACGCGGCGTCGGGCGGGACGGGCGCCCGCGGAGCGGCGGGCGCCGGGGCGCGTCCCGGGGGCGCTGACGGTCCAACTGCTGCCGCACCTGCTCGCGGCGGGCGAGCTGCCGCGGGCCCGCGTCGGTGAGGTGCTGGAGGTGGTTCCCGCGATCTACGCCGGAGTGCTGCACGACACGGGCCCTTTCCACGGCTCGCCCGTGCCCGATCACTGGTCGGTGGACGAGTTCGGGTGCGTCGACGCCCGCGGCCAGGTCACGGCCGTCCCCCTCGACCCGGCGGCCGGGTGCTCGTGCCGGATCGACGTCCTGGACGCGTCCGGCCGGCTCGTCCCCGTCAACTGGGCGGGCACCGAGCCCCCCGAGGGGGACGGCCCGTTGCACGTCGAGGGCTCGCTGTACCTCGACCCGATGCTCGACGCCGGCTCGGGGCACGGCGAGGCCGTCGCGCTGTGCCGCGGCCGATTCCGGGTCGCCGCGCTGCGGCGCTACCGCCGCACCGCACACCGGCCGCTCGGGCCGGTGGCCCTGGGCCGCGTCCCGTCCCCCGCCGAGGCGTCGGAGGACGCGGTGTACGTCGCCGACCT
>JAVXWR010000271.1:0-3013 GCA_032230725.1 Actinomycetota bacterium | reverse complement strand
CCGACGCCCTCGTACAGCGGCGGGTCGACGAAGGCCTGGTAGGCCTCGAGGTAGGAGATGATCTCGGAACGGACCATGAACCCGTGCGGGTCGGTGCCGCCGTAGCCGCCGGGCCCGTACGGGAAGTCGGGCAGCTTGCACTGCCAGTTGGGTGTGACCAGGCAGAACGTGTCCCAGCGGTAGGTCTTCCAGGAGTGGCCGACCTCGTCGCGCTCGAGGACGAGGTGGTCGATGCCCGCCGTCGTCAGGCAGCGGCTCATGGAGAGCCCGGCCTGGCCGCCGCCCACGACGATCACGGGTCGGTGGGCCCCGTCGAGGTCGGAGCTGCTGCCGTTCCGGGTGCCACGCAGGGGCGTAACGGTCGCCGTGGTCATGGCCGGTCGTTCCTCTCAGCCGGAGTGGACGCGTCGCGCCCTCGATTCCAGGAATCAGAGTCGGGAGAATTCATTTCCGAATGGTTGCGTGCTGACTGCGGCCATGTTGCCGAATGTTTCGAAACATGTACGTCACGAATCGAGGATTCGGTCACGCGCTCGTAGTCACGTGGAAACTCTTCCGTCATCGGTGGTTGTTTGGCTTCATCACCACGAGGCCGGGTCCGATCCCGAGAGTCCCGGTCCTCGACCGCAACCCACGCGGACTCCAGGGGGACATCGTGCCTGGTTTCTGGCAGAAAGTGCGACAGAAAGTGGCGGGAGGGTCCGGGGGCGAGCCCGGGACCGCCGGCACCGATGCCGCTCCCACGCCGTCCGAGACACCCTCCACCGCCCCGACAGATCCGAAGGAGAACGGCATGACCACGGCCGAACTGTCCGACGTCGAGCACAAGAGCCTCGAGGAGATCCCGCACCCCTCGTTGCCCGAGGGCTCGAGCATCTACGGCGGCACGAAGGTCTTCCCGGACCTGCAGGCCGAGAACGGCGAGACCTACTTCACGCTGGTGCACGGCATCGCGCACGAGTCGTCGGTCAGCTTCGTCGCCGTCCTCCAGGCCACGCGTGCCCTGCGCAAGGGCTTCGAGACCGCGATCTACTTCTACGGCCCGGGCTCGCTCAACTGCCTGGCCACCCGCGGCTTCCCCACCACGGGCAGCTCGGCCTTCCCCGGCGAGCACAACATCAACGACCAGCTCAAGACCTTCATGGCCGAGGGCGGCAAGGCGTACTGCTGCCGCTTCGGGCTGTCGCTGCACGGTGCCCGCGAGGAGGACCTGATCGAGGGCGTCATCCCGACGCACCCCCTCGACGTCCAGGACGCGCTCATCTACTACGCCCGCAAGGGCGCGATCATCAACTCGACCTACCAGCTCTAGGTGCCTCCGGCTCGTGAGCACTAAGTGCGGTCATAGCCGCATTTAGTGCTCACGAGCGGCCCCGCCCGCACAGAGGAGGTCCCGCCATGTCCGCGCCCGCAGAATCCCGCACCGGGCTCGACGTCCGTTCCGAAGTGGCCGTCCGCGGCGTCGCGATCGACCCCCCGTCTCCCACCACCGTGGACCTCGGTTCCACGATCCCGCTGCGCCGCCCCGGTGGCGCCGGCCCCTCCGACGACGGGCACGTGCTCGTCGACGGGCTCAAGACCACGATCCCGATCAACCCGGCGAGCCCCTTCCGCCTGCGCGACGGCCGGCTCGTCCGGACCGGTCCCGACGGCGGGATCACCGACCTGGGCGTGGACGTCGACACCGTCGCCCGCCCCGCCTTCTACGACCTGACCACCGCCGACGGCGTCCGCTACGAGCAGATCGCCCGGCTGCACGGCAACGACGTACTCGCGACGACCGTCGTGCAGACCTGTGTGCGCTACGACGAGGCGGAGCGCTGCCGGTTCTGCGCCATCGAGCAGTCGCTGCGCAGCGGCGCGACGACCGCGGTGAAGACGCCCGCCCAGCTCGCCGAGGTGGCCGAGGCCGCCGTCCGGCTCGACGGCGTGAAGCAGATGGTCATGACGACGGGCACCTCCCACGGCCGCGACCGCGGCGCCCGCCATCTGGCCCGTTGCACCGCCGCGATCCGCGAGGCCGTCCCGGGGCTGCCGATCCAGGTGCAGTGCGAGCCGCCCGCGCCGGACGACCTGGCTGCGATCGCCGCGCTCCGCGACGCCGGCGCCGACGCGATCGGCATCCACGTCGAGTCCCTCGACGACGCCGTGCGCCGCCGCTGGATGCCGGGCAAGGCCACCGTCCCGCTCGCGCAGTACTGGGCGGCGTGGGAGGAGAGCGTGCGCCTCTTCGGCCGCAACGCCGTCTCCACGTACCTCATCGTCGGACTCGGCGAGGAGCCCGACGAGCTGGTCGCCGTCGCGGCGCGGCTCATCGACGCCGGCGTCTACCCCTTCGTCGTCCCCTACCGCCCCATCCCGGGCACGCTCGCCTTCGCCGACGGCGACCCCGCGCCCGACCCGGGGCTGCTCGCCGACGTCACCGCCCGGGTGGCGGCGAACCTGCGGGCGGCCGGGATGCGCGGCGCGGACCAGGCCGCCGGCTGCGCGGCCTGCGGGGCCTGCAGCGCGCTCTCCGCGGCGGGGGGCTGATCCGCATGTCGATCATCGATGACTCCCGCTCTCGCGCACGCCCCGACGGCCCGGGCACGCTGCCGCCGCTCGTGGTGCCCCAGCCGGCACCCCTCCGCGCCACGCTCGGCGCCGCGGAGGAGATCCTCGGCGGACTCGCGCGCCGCACCGCGCCGCGCGACGTCACCATCGGTGAAGCCCGGGCGGCCGACGCCGGCCACCCCGATGTCGTCGCCCACCGCGCGCTGCGCCGCGCCGTCTTCCTCGACGAGCAGGGCCTCTTCGGTGGTCGCGGCGACGACCTGGACGACACCGACGCCGACCCCCGCGCGGTCGTCCTGCTCGCCCGCGACGGCGACGGGAACCCGCTCGGCGGCGTCCGGCTCGGCCCGGCCCGGCCCGGCGAGCGCGACCTCGGGTGGTGGACCGGCAGCCGCCTCGCGGTGAGCGTCGGCGGCCGCCGCCGGGCCGGGGTGCGCGTCGGCACGGCCCTGATCCGGGC
>JAVXWR010000216.1:0-2678 GCA_032230725.1 Actinomycetota bacterium | reverse complement strand
GACCCGGCCGATGCTCCGGAAGGCGTGTTGCGACGAGGTTGTGTGCGGACTACATCCGCGGTGCCGAGCCGTTCCCGGGAGCGGCCGGAGGGTAGTCCTGCGGTGTGCCGCGCATCTCCGCCACAGGAGGGCCCAGCAGACGAGGCAGGACGAAGTCGGCGGCGAGGATGACGACGGGTACTGGGCGATCCCGGCTTGGTCGTGACCAGGTCACATCATCATGCTGTGGCTGCCTGGAATCGTCAGCCACGGAACGGCATGCGGCACGAGAAGAACGAGCAGGCCGAGAACGGTCAGAACGACCGCGACGCCGTAATTGGCCACGGAACGCCATGGCAGAAGCTTCTCCGTGGCGATCAGCGCGGCGATGAACGCCATCCACACCACGCTCATGATCCCGAGGGCGAACAACGCGAGCATGAGCGCCCAGCAACACCCGAGACACCATCCGCCGAGCTTCGCTCCCATCCGCAGACCGCCGATCGGCGCGTCGCGCCAGGAACCCAGCAGGAATCCCAGCGGGCTCCGGCACTTGCTCAGACAGGCGTTCTTCATCGGCGTCAGCTGGTAGACGCCCGCGACGATCAGGGCCGCAGCAGCTAGCGCCCGACCGCCCTGATCCCAGGACAGGCCGGGTAGCGAGCCGATCGACGCGGCGACCGCCCAGGCGACCGCACCCGCTGCGGTCCAGGTGAGGAGGTATCCCGCGGTGAACATCGGTGGCGCCAGCGGCGACCGCGTCCTGGCCATCCGGTCGTAGAGGGCGACGGTCGGTGCGACCGACGGGAACATCATCGCCGCCATCATCACGAGCCAGACGAGCACGAACCAGCCGAACCCGCCGAGGCCGGTCCAGGGACCCGCGTCCATCCCCCGCATCTGACCGGCCGTCCACCACCAACCTATAGCGGCCAGGACGAACAGCGACAGCACCAGGCCGAGACGCACCCGGACCGCCGACAGAGCCGGACGCGGGCCCTCGTCGAGCAGAGACCGACGCTCCGGAGCCGCCGTCACCGTCTCAGGCCGCCCACGAGAAGTCCGACGACGACAGACCCGTCTTGCCCTCGTACTCGATGCCGAAGGCGTTGATCCGGGACCGCCTGGCCTCGGCCATCGTCAGGTCAGACGCCACGGGATGGAACATGCCGGAGAACCTCACGGGCTCACCGGACTCGACACCGAAGGGGACGATGTCCTCGATCTCGAACTCGATACCACCGGAGATCCGCACCGAGTGGCGCAGACCGTTGTGGTCGATCTCGATCGTGGCGCGCTCGGCGCCGAGCATCTCGCCGATGAGCGGCGCCAGGCCGGCCATCGGCCCCCCGAGCTGGCCGCTGAACACCCGGACGAGCTGCTCGAATTGGGCGTCGCTGGCTTCGTCACCCACGAATACACCGACCCGCCAGTTCCCGTCGGTCATCACTTTGGGGGTGTCGATGATGATCGCGACCTTGCAACCGGCGATCTCGGTTTCGTCGACTGCACCCTCGCGGATCTCGAACACCAGGGCCGCCCGGCAGAAATCGTAGGTCGCCCCATGATCGAACGAGAGGTTGCACGGACACATCAACTCGCAAGAACACGTCTCGACGTAGCTGCCACGCAGGTTCCACGACATCGTCGCTCCCATTCCCGCCCGCTGCAGAAAGAACGACTGTCCAGCGGCCGATGCGCCATGTCAAGGGACACGTTCGGCCCGACTCATGAACGACTCCGACCGCAATCGACCTTCTACTGAGCGTCACGGATCATGGCCGGCCGACATGAGCCGGTCTCGAGGGTGGCGAGCACGGGCGGACGGGTCGGCGGTATGCCGGTATGAGAACGGTCCCGTCTTCGTGCTCTTGGGGTAGGTCCCGTTACGCCTGTGATCGCAATCGGGAGGGTGGTCCCGGCGAGGAACGGTCCGCCACGGCGCGATCCGCTCCAACCCGGTGCGCGACGTCCCTCGCATCCCGACCGGTCGCCGGAAGGCCTCCCGTTCGCAGACCCCGGCCGAGTGCCGCGACTGGCTCGCTCAGCTCGACGCTGACGACGCCGCCCGCGAGAAGGACCTCCCGGACCTGTGCCGGTTCATGCTCGACACCGGGGTCCGCGTCGGCGAAGCGCTCGCCGTCGACTGGTCGGACGTCGACCTCGTGGCCGCCACGGTCACCGTCGAGCACACGCTCATTCGGCTCACCGGTGTCGGCCTGGTCCGCAAGTCCCCCAAGTCCGAAGCCGGCGAGACGAGGAAGCGCGGCAGCCGCAGGACGCGCTCGACACCGCCGGCCAGACGCCGCGGGCCGTCGCCAACCGCTCGGCCACGCGCAGGTGTCGATGACCCAGAACTACTACTTCGGGCGACGGATCGTGAACCCGGCAGCCGCCGATGCCCTCGACGCGTGGCACGAGGAGAACGAAAACCTTGGGTAAGTCATGGCTGGCAGCGGGCCGCACCGCTCAGGTCAACGCTGTGACCGGGGGGAAGGCTCCTCCGAATGGATTCGAGCCAGTAACCCTGCGAGTCGGAATCGGGGCCTGTGGCTGCTCGTCGGCGTGGTCGTCACAGCGGTCTCGATAGCCGAGCAGGTTGTGGCCGCCGTCGAGCAGAGCATCGGTGGGACCTTGAGGCGCTCGCGGGCGTCTGAGGTTGGTCTCTTGTTGGGTGTGGGAGCAGATCGAGCACCGAT
>JAVXWR010000198.1:0-3030 GCA_032230725.1 Actinomycetota bacterium | reverse complement strand
TGCGCGCGCACGCCATTGCCGTTCATGACGCGCTGACGCTCGTGGCCGGCGACCGGTCCCTCACGCTCGCGGTGTGGTTCGAGGACGGACTCCGCACCCGCTGAGCTGAACCAGACTGCCGCGCGGCGCCGATACAAGCAGATGCAGCGTGGCCTGGCCTGGCGTCGCGGCGACCCCGGGCGGGACCACCATGGATAACAGGGGAACCGGCCACGCGCACCGTGAAAGGTCGCCAGGGAGCAGCGCTCCCTGGTTGTCGAGGTCTCGTCATCCACCGGCGCGTTGATCGTGACGGTCGCCGGACGGGTCGAGGGTGCGGCCGCGGTCGCGCTGAATTCGTACCTGCACCGCTGCCTCGACGAGCACCCGGCCTGTCGGTCGTCGACCTTCAGGGGTGCCCGGGCGGCTCGGCTATCGGTCTAGGCCTGTCGGTGGGCGGGGACGGGCCGGCCAGCTCTTCGCATCCCAGGTCTCGCGCCAGGCCGTGGTGGTGATGAGCGGGAGGAAGCCGGTCCAGAACTGGTTCATCTGGTCCCAGAGCTCCTGCTTCGGGCTCAAGGACTCGAGCAGGGTGGCGCGCCCGGCGAGGCTGACGTCGGCTTCGTGTGCGGCCCACTGCGGCTCGACCGCGGGCTTGAGCAGGTGCCGCTCAGCGGCGAGGGTGAACAGCCGGGCGAGGTCGGCCTCCCAGCCGGCGCTGAGCTCGGCGAGGGTGGGCCGGTGCAGGACTTGGTCGCGCAGGACGCGGGCTGCTCCGCGCACGATCGGGTCGTCCAAGCGGGCCACGACGATGTCGGTCACGGCGATGAGGGCGTGGAGGGGGTCGGGCGCGTCGCGTTCGGCGGTGGGCACGACATGATCCCAGGAGGCGGTCATCTCCTCGACCAGCGCAGTGGCGACGGCGTGCTTGGACGGGAAATGGAAGTACAGCGCGCCCTTGCCTGGTCCCTGGCTCAGTAGGTCGTTGAGGCTGGTGGCGTGATAGCCGTGCAGGGCGAAGTGTTCGCCCGCGGCGACCAGCAGGGCGTGGCGGGTGGCCGCGCCGCGCTGTTGTTGTCGACCGTTGCGGCCACGGTCCGGCGGCCCACCCGCCCGGGGGCGGGGCGGGGCATCGTCGTAGCTCGGGCCGGTCATGAGTGGGCGCATTCTACGTGCCGGACGGTATGTTTTGACAGTAGGGGGTGCCTGCCCGGGGGGCCAGGCCGGAGGTGGGGCTTCCGGCAGGGATGATCAGGTAGGGCGGGTTGGCGGCCAGTCACGGGCCGATCGTCCGCGGGGTGCCATTGGTTCGAGCTGATGGCGCCACGTCCTGGGTATCAATACCGCGAGTTGAGCGGTCCGGTGCGCAGCATCTCTTGAGCGCGTGAAGCTGATCGGCGGTCATGACGCGTTCTGGCGTCGAGACCCGCCTGACCCAGTTTGCCGAGCTGGCCGCCGTGGCGATCGCCAACGCCGAGACCACGGCGAAACTCACCGCCTCGCGCGCGCGCGTCGTCGCCACCGCCGACGAGACCCGCCTACGCCTGCAGCGAGACGTCCACGACGGCGCGCAGCAACGGCTCGTGCACACGATCATCGCGCTCAAGCTCGCCAGGGACGCCCTCGCCGACTGGTCCCCGGCGACCGACCTCGTCGACGAAGCCTTGGCCAACGCCGAACGGGCCAACAGCGAGCTCCGCGACATCGTCCACGGCATCCTGCCGGCATCCCTCACCCGAGGGGGGCTGCGCGCCGGGCTTGAGTCACTCGTCGCCGACCTCACGTTCCCGGTCGACCTGCGCGTCACCGCCCCGCGCCTGCCCACGGCGACGGAGACCACGGCGTATTTCGTCGTCGCCGAGGCGCTGACCAAGATGGTCAAGCACGCTCAAGCCCACCATGCTCGCGTGCAGGTCAACCTGGACGGCGACACCCTGGCCATCGAGGTCTACGACGACGGCGTGGGTGGCGCGGACCCGACCCGGGGCACCGGATTGATCGGGCTGCGCGACCGCGTCGACGCCGCGGAAGGCGCCCTGGCGATCACCAGCCCCGCCAGCCACGGCACCACCCTGCAAGTCACCCTGCCGGTCACATCCACCGTCTACGGACGTGCTCAACCCCGCAGCCCCCGGACATGAACCAGGTCCGGTGGCCGGTGGCGATCAGCCGCCGGCCATCCCCTCAGTTCTCTCGGCGGTTACCGACTCCCCCTCAGCGCCGACGGACACCAGGCCAGCCCCCCACGTATTCCGGTCAACCCTCCCCGGCGCGCAATGTCCGCCCCGAGAATCCCTCCATAGACCGACCGGCGGATCGACCGGATGGAACGGCCATGGCGATCATACGAAGCGTCCCGCAACCGGAGCGACTATGCGGAGCGTGCGGGCGATTAGAGAGGTTCGGATGAGCGAGGGATACGCCTCGATCGCGCTGACCGACGAGGTCCGCGCGGCCGAAGCCCGGCGGGTCGAGGCCGTAGGCGTGGGAGTACGCGTTCAGGCAGCGGAGCGCCTTGACTGCCTTCGCTACCGCTAGGCTGCTCAAGCCGGTGTCACCGGGCCGGTAGACCCGCGGACCTGGTCGACGTGGGTGGACGCGGTAGACGGCGATCGCATCCTTGGGCCCGAAGTTCCAACTCCCTTGCTACAGGCCATCGGTCATCAGCGTGCCGGCGAACGCCATCCCCGTGCAGCAACCGAGGTCGCCCTGGTCCACACCAAAACGCGGCGGCGCAGATGGGCCACGCTGCGGATCTCGGGCGCCTTCGCGGCCGGGTAATTCCTCGACTGCGGGTCATGACCCGAAACGGCCGAGACCTTTCATCGACCTCCGACGCTAGTGCGATCGTCGCACGCCTCCATCGTTCGGCTTGACTTTTCCGTCCAAACCCGGACGATCCCGGACATGGCACAGAAAACGGTTGTTTCCTTCATCGACGACCTTGATGGCGAGTCCGAAGCCGAAGGCACCGTCCCCTTCTCGCTCGATGGCGTCGACTACGAGATCGACCTCAGCGAGGAGAACGCCGAAGACCTGCGCGAGATCTTC
>JAVXWR010000183.1:0-6430 GCA_032230725.1 Actinomycetota bacterium | reverse complement strand
CCGGGCGTTCGTGAGGAGGTTCGCCTGGGTGAGCTCGGCGCCCTTCGGGGAGCCGGTGGTGCCCGAGGTGTAGAGCACCACGGCGGTGTCTGCGTCGTCGCGCTCCACCGGCCGGTCCACCGGGTCGACGCCCTCGAGCTGGTCGGAGGTCGGCCCGGTGCCCGCGAGCACCAGCACCTCGGTGTCCGTGGCGCTCCCCGCCTCGCGCGCCGCGTCGGCGGCGCCGTCCCAGGCGATCACCAGCGATGCCGCCGAGTCCTTCAGGTAGTACTCGATCTCCCGGGCCTTGAGCAGCGGGTTCATCGGCACCACCGCACAGCCGGCCGTGAGCGCCCCGTAGAACGCCAGCGGGAACGCGGGCACGTTGGGGAACACGAGACCCACCCGGTCGCCCGGCTCGAGGCCCTTCGCGCGCAAGAGGCCCGCGACCGCCCGCGCGGTCTCGAGGAACTCCCCGTACGTGACCGCGTGCTCGTCGAGCCGCAGGGCCGGTCGGTCGGCGTGCTGGTCCCCTGCGTCGACCAGTGCCGTCGCGAGATTGGTCATCGTCACCCTCCTGGAGCTCCGGCCGACCGAGTGCCCAGGCGAGTGGCCCGGGACACATGTGGCTCGCTCAGCCGGCGGCCGGAACCGCCAGGGCGCCGGCCACCTCTCCCCCGAGCGCGACGTTCGCCCGGTAGAGCGCGACGTTCACCTCCAGGCTGCGGCCCCCGCTCGCGCGGTGGAGGTGGTCGAGCAGGTGGGGTGTCGTGTCCTTGCCGCGCACGCCGTGGGTGGCGGCGTCGGACAACGCGCCGTCGAGCACGGCCCGGTGGACCTCGTCGTCGAGCTCCTCGGAGACGCCGACGGGGTTCGCGAGCAGCACCGCGGAGCGCAGCCCGAGAGCGTCGCGGGCCCGCACCACCGCCGCGACCTCGGCCGGTGTCTCGACGCGGTCGCCGACCGGGAAGCCGGAGTCGCGCACGTAGAACCCCGGGAACGCGTCGGTGCGGTACCCCAGCACCGTCACCCCGAGTGTCTCCAGGCGCTCCAGCGTGGCCCCGACGTCGAGGATCGACTTGACCCCGGCGGAGACCACGAGGATCGGGAGGCCCGCGAGGGCCACCAGGTCGGCCGACTCGTCGAACGTCGTCGCGGCGCCCCGGTGCACCCCGCCGAGCCCGCCGGTGGCGAACACCCCGACCCCCGCGCGGTGGGCGAGCAGCGCGGTCGCCGCCACCGTGGTGCCGCCGGACCACCCCTGGGTCATCGCCACCGGGAGGTCGCGCGTGCCGATCTTGTGCACCGCGTCCGCGGCGCCCAGCCGCTCGATGTCGTCCCCGCTGAGGCCGACCGTCGGGCGCCCGTCGACGACCCCGATCGTCGCGGGCACCACGCCCGCCTCGCGGAGCACCTGCTCGGCGGCCAGGGCCGTGGTCACGTTCCGGGGCCGGGGCAGGCCGTGCGTGATGATCGTCGTCTCGAGCGCGACCACCGGCCGTCCGGCCGCCACCGCCTCCCGGACGTCGTCGGACACGGCCACGGCAGGTGCGACGGGCATGGGCCCCACCCTGCCCGCGTCAGACCCGCGCCTGCTCGCGGACCAGGGCGACGAACGTCGTCGCGGCCGCCGCCAGGTCGGCGTCGCGGCGCAGCACCAGGTAGAGGCACCGCTCGACCGGGTCGCCCTCGAGGCGGACCTCACGGACACCGTCGCGGGCGTGGCGCTCGAGCGCCCACGAGCTGACGATGCCGACGCCCTCGCCGGCGGCCACCGCCTCGATCACACCCTCGTTCGTGTCGCGGATGGTCCACTGCTGGTCACTGATGAGCGGGGTGCCCCGGTCCGCGAGGGCGTCGGTGAACGAACGCCGGGTGCCGGAGCCCTCCTCGCGCTCGACCAGGTGCGTCGCCGCGAGCTGCGCGACGGTCACGGCGCCCGCCCCGTCCAGCGTGTGCCCGCGGGGCACCGCGAGCACGATCTCGTCGGCGGCGACGACCTCGGCGTCGAGGTCGTCCCCGTCGGGCTCGGCGCCCGCGAACCCGACCTCGGCACTCCCGGCGCGCAGGGCGGCGAAGACACCCGCGGAGTCGGTGACGACGGTGTCGACCACGAACTCGGGGTGTTCGGCGGCGAACGTCTCGACGAGATCGGGCACGAGGAACTCGCCCGGGATGGTGCTCGCCGCCACGGCCACGGCGGTGGCGTCGGCGTACGGGTCGTCGGGCGAGGTCATGGGTCCTCCTCGAGATCGTCGTGGACGTCGGCTCACGCGTACCCACCCGCGGTCGTCGGGACCCACCGGCGCCCGCCGCACGCCCACGCGGGGATCACGACGGCGGGAACGGGGCGCGGCCCGGCGGCGACGTCCCCGCCATCGCCTGCCACGCCCGCCGCCCCGCGCGACGAAGAGTGGTCCCGAGGGCGCTCGCGACCTCGGCGGAGAACGAAGGTGCTCGTCCGACGTCAGGCCCTGAGGCGATCGAGCTCGGTCTCGCCCGGCCTCAGCCGGACACCGGCGTGGTCGTCTCCCGCTCCACCGGCCAGCACATCCGCACCTTGGTGCCCTGTTCCCCGGCCTCGATGCTGCTGCGATCGGAGAGCCGGCCGATCAGGGTCACGCCGCGCCCGCGGAACCCGGGCGCCGTCATCTCCTGCCACACGCCGTCGTCCGCCACGAGCACGGCCACCCCACCGCCGCAGGCGCGGGGGCCGGCGACGAGCTCGATGTGGCACTCCCACTCGGGGCAGGCGTGCTCGACGGCGTTGGAGACCGCCTCGTCGACGATCAGGACGATCGACTCGGCGAGCTCCTCGTCGAGGTCGTGGCTCCGGGTCCAGGACCGCATCTGTCGCCGTAGCACGCCGACCGCGCGCGGTTCGGCGACGACCTCCTCGTGGAGCCACCCGTGGCTCGGGTGCTCGGCCTCGGGCCAGCACACGCAGGCCGGGCCCTCGGTCGCCGGGGCGACCGGACGGTCACCGTCGGTGTCGGTCGAGCCACAGTATGTCATCAGATGTCGGCTACCCTGTGCCGCTCACCCGGACCCTCCCGCCTCGACCGGTGTGGCTGAGGGCTCACCGGGCGGGCAGCGGTCAACCGGGGAGGCCCGGCTTCCGCGACATCAGGCGCGCGGGCGGCGCCGCGCCGAGGTGGGCCGGCAGGCACGCGACGGGGCATGCTCGTCGGGACGTCGGCCCGACGACAGGAGCCCGCCATGTTCACCCTCGACGCCGACGAGCAGGCGATCGTCGACACCGTCCGCGACTTCGTCGACCGCGAGGTCCGCCCGCAGGTCCAGGACCTCGAGCACGCCGACACCTACCCCGAGAAGCTCATCGAGGCGATGAAGCAGATGGGGGTCTTCGGGCTCGCGATCCCCGAGCCCTACGGCGACCTGCAGGTCTCCGCACCCTGCTACGCCCTTGTCACCGAGGAACTCGCCCGCGGCTGGATGAGCCTGGCCGGCTCGATGGGCGGGCACACCGTCGTCGCCAAACTCCTGCTGACCTACGGCACCGAGGAGCAGAAGCAGCGCTACCTGCCCCGCATGGCCACCGGCGAGCTGCGCGCCACCATGGCCCTGACCGAACCCGGCGGCGGCTCGGACCTGCAGGCCCTGCGCACCGTCGCCCGCCGCGACGACGACGGCTACCTCATCAACGGCACCAAGACCTGGATCACCAACGCGCGGCGTTCGGACCTGGTCGCCCTGTTGTGCAAGACCGACCCCGCCGCGGAGCCGGTCCACCGCGGCATCAGCGTGCTGCTGGTGGAGAAGGTCCCCGGGTTCGAGGTGTCCAAGGATCTCCCCAAGCTGGGCTACAAGGGCGTCGAGAGCTGCGAGCTCTCGTTCACCGACGCCCGCGTCGGACCCGACGCCGTCCTCGGGGGAGTCGAGGGCCAGGGCTTCGCCCAGATGATGCGCGGGCTGGAGATCGGCCGCATCCAGGTCGCCGCGCGGGCCACCGGCGTGGCGCGGGCCGCGCTGGAGGACTCGCTGCGCTACGCCCAGGACCGGGAGAGCTTCGGTGTCCCGATCTGGAAGCACCAGTCGGTCGGCAACCTGCTCGCCGACATGGCGACGAAAGTGACCGCCGCGCGCACCCTGCTCATGCACGCCGCACAGGCCTACGACTCCGGCGACCGCTCCGACATGGAAGCCGGCATGGCGAAGCTCTTCTGCTCCGAGACCGCGATGGAGGTCGCCCTGAGCGCGATCCGCGTGCACGGCGGGTACGGCTACTCCACCGAGTTCGACGTCGAGCGCTTCTTCCGCGACGCGCCGCTGATGATCGTCGGGGAGGGCACCAACGAGATCCAGCGCAACGTCATCGTCCGCCAGCTCGTCCAGCGCGGGGGGATCTAGGCGGGCGACGTGCGCCCGGGTCGCTCAGGCGACCCTGACCCCCGCGGGCGAGGGCGGAGCCGCGAGGGCGAACTCCGGCGCCGGGCCGAGGACGAGCTGACGCTGCCACACCGTCGACGCGCCCTCGTCGGCGAGGAATGCGTCGTCGGTCCGGCCCCTCGGCTTCGATTCCCACCGCACCCCGGACGGTGGCACGGGGTCGCCGCTGCGCAGTGCCCAGACCCCGCCCCACCCCAGTCCCGAGCGGGCCGCGACCGCGTCGTGCTCCCGTCGACGCCGCGGCGCGAGCGCCACGGCGCCGATCTCCCCCAGCGCGGACCAGTCGTCGACGAGGTACCAGTCCTCGTAGCCGGGTCCGCCGTCACCGAACGGGAGCGCCTCGAGACGGAAGCTCGCGGAGGAGGTCTCGAGGCTGCGGTGGAACGCCACCAGCCCGCGCTCGTAGACGCCCGGTCCGACGTCGGCCGCGGGACGGTGGAAGAAGACGTAGGCGAGCACGTGACCCCCGGCGGACGTGGTCAGCGCGGGGCGTCGTGCGCCGCGCGGAGGAACCCTCCAGCTGACCGCGCTCGCGGCGGCCGTCGACCGCTTCGTCGCCGAGGTGTGGCAGCCCGCCGCGACGCTCCCTGCGGGTCTGCCGCGGCTGCGCGGGCTCTGCGGGACGTGGCTGTCCTACCTCGAGCGTGACGTGTTCCCGGGCGGCTGCTTCCTGACCTCCGCGGCCGCCGAGCTCGACGACCGCCCCGGCCCGCTGCGCGACGCCGTCGCGGCCGCCGCGTCGCGCTGGCTCGCGGCCCTCGCCCGCGAGGCCGGGAGCGCCCGCGACGCCGGCGACCTACCCGCGGACACCGAGCCCGAGCAGGTCGCCTTCGAGCTCAACGCGACCTTCATGGCGGCGAACCAGGCCCACCGATTGGGCACCGATCCCCGGTGGACTGAGCGGGCGCGGACGGCCGTCGACCGCGTTCTCGGCTCCGGGCGCGGAAGGGCCGGTTCGCTGATGCGGTTCATCGACCCCGTGGATGGTCGGGGCGGGCCGCCGGGTCGGGCACGGGGACCTGCTCGGCGAGGGTGACCGCGACCATGAGCTGTTCCGGGTCGGGGCGGCGGTCCTGCGTGCTGGAGGTGAGCAGGAAGCGGCCGGCCTCTCCCCCGCGCCCGGCCGGCAGCTCGATGACGTCCATGCCGGGGAGGCCCTCGCGGCGGACGTCGACCGTGCGTCCGGCCCAGCTGATGCGGCCGTCGCGGTGGAGCACCGGGCGGTCGGGGTCGGCCGGCGCGGCGGTGGGGGCCTCGAACCGGCAGGCGTCGAGGTCCAGCACCTCGCGGATCATGTCGGTGATCGTGTCCACCAGGACCGGCGTCGCCGAGCCGTCGGCCGCGAGCCGCGCGGCCCGCGCGACCCGGGCCAGATACCCGCCGCGGCGACCGGACTCGGCGTGCTGGCGGCGGCCCCACCCGACGATCGCGGTCACCGCGACGCCGATCACGAGCAGCAGCACCGCGGTCTCCAGATCCTCGCGCCCGAGGATCGCGAACCGGTAGTAGGGCTCGGTGAGGAAGAAGTCGAACGCCGCCGCCGCCGAGAGGGCGGCGAGCACTCCGGCGACGCGGTCGCCGACGACCCCGGCTGCGACCACGACCAGCACGAGGACGAGCGCCGCGCTGGTGTTCGCCACCAGTCCGCGGCCCGCGCCGGCCGCCGCGGCGGCCGCGACGGGTACGACGAGGGCCGCGGCCCGGACGAGGGCGGACGATCGCTGTGTCATCCCGTGAGCGAACGGCGACGCCGCGGTGACGACAGGGGGCGTTGACGCATCCTTAACGCGGCAGGGGCGCTCCGCGCTCGTGAGTCGGGCCGCAGGCCACCTCGCGCCAGTGCGCGTCCCCCCGCGGACGCCGGTGCTGCTCGCTCATCACGACCTCCTCCTGACACGTCTCGGGGCAGGCATTCGAGGGGCGGACGCGTCCGGTGCGCCCCTCGAGCCCGGAGCCGCTCACCATCCGGTGAATCCGCCGTCGGCGAGCAGGACGGCGCCGGTGACGAAGGAGGCGGCGTCGGAGAGCAGGAAGACGACCG
>JAVXWR010000170.1:0-2700 GCA_032230725.1 Actinomycetota bacterium | reverse complement strand
CCCCGGCAGCCTCGGGGGCGACGGTGGGAACCTCGGGCGCGGCGGGAACCTCGGCGTGGTTCTCGGGACGGTGCTCGGCGGAGATGCGGGGCACCACCGCGGTTCGCGCGTCGTCGGGGACGTGGCGGGGGGCCGTGGCGGTTTTGTGGGGGGGCCGGGCGGGCATGGGGGGGGTGGGCATCGCCTCGGGGGGCGGCGGCACCGTCGGGGGGCGGTTCAGCACGGTGGGGCGGCCGGCCGGGACCAGGCGCAGCACCCGCGCGCGCTCGGCGTCGGTCGGCCCGACGGCCGGGGCGTCGGGACGCGCGGCGGGCCCGCCCTCGCGTGCCCCACCTCTCGGCGCGGCCGGGTCGATCGGCTCGGCAGCGTCCGCCGACATGCCGACTCCCCTCGTCGCCCCGGCGCGGTCCCGTCCCGCACCTGGGTCCGGCCCATCATGACAGAGCGTGCCGTGCTACCGCGAACCGTCCCTGTTTCGTCACTCCCCGTACTGACCAGGTTGTCCGGAACCAGGGAACCACCATGACTTGAGCGGAATACACTCAACTTCGGGAGCGCTGTTCCCGGTGTGGTCGCACCGGTGCCCCCCGGCGCGTCGGCCGCGACCACCCCCGACGACCCCACACGATCACCGAGCACTCGAGACCCGGCCCGCGACCGGGACGCAGAAAGGCCAGGCAGATGGACTTCTCGCCGACGACGCGCACCCAGCAGGCGGTGTCCGCCGCGGTCCGCGCCGCCACCGCGTCGGGGCACCCCCAGGTGTCCCCGGCCCACCTCGTCATCGCACTCCTCGACCAGACCGACGGCATCACGACCCCCCTGCTCAGGGCCGTGTCGGCCGACCCTGCGGCGGTCCGGGCGGAGACCGAGCGACTCCTCGCCTCGATGCCGAGCGCGACCGGGTCGGGCGTGTCCGCCCCGCAGTTCGACGGGGACTCGGCGCGGGTCCTGACCCACGCCCAGCAGCTGGCCGCCGACATGGGCGACGAGTACGTCTCCACCGAGCACCTGCTCGTCGGGGTGGCCGCGGCCGGCGGACGCGCCGCCGACGTCCTCACCCGCCACGGTGCCACCGCCGAGGCGCTCCAGGAGGCCTTCGGCAAGGTCCGGGGCTCCACCCGCATCACCTCGCCCGACCCCGAGGGCACCTTCCAGGCGCTGGAGAAGTACGGGCAGGATCTCACCGAGCGTGCCCGCTCCGGGGCGCTCGACCCCGTGATCGGCCGCGATGCCGAAATCCGGCGCGTCGTGCAGGTGCTCTCGCGCCGCACGAAGAACAACCCCGTCCTCATCGGCGAGCCCGGCGTCGGGAAGACCGCGATCGTCGAGGGGCTGGCCCAGCGCATCGTCGCGGGCGACGTCCCGGAGTCGCTGCGCGACAAGCGCGTCGTGGCGCTCGACCTCGGCTCGATGGTGGCGGGGGCGAAGTACCGCGGCGAGTTCGAGGAGCGCCTCAAGGCGGTCCTCGGCGAGATCACCGACTCGGCCGGGCAGGTCATCACCTTCATCGACGAGCTGCACACCATCGTCGGCGCGGGCGCGTCCGGCGAGTCCGCCATGGACGCCGGCAACATGATCAAGCCGATGCTCGCGCGCGGTGAGCTGCGGATGGTCGGCGCGACGACGCTCGACGAGTATCGCAAGCACATCGAGTCCGACCCGGCCCTGGAGCGCCGCTTCCAGCAGGTCTTCGTCGGCGAGCCGAGCGTCGAGGACACCGTCGGGATCCTCCGCGGCCTCAAGGAGCGCTACGAGGTGCACCACGGCGTGCGGATCACCGACGCCTCCCTCGTCGCCGCCGCCACGCTCTCCGACCGCTACATCACCGCGCGGTTCCTGCCGGACAAGGCGATCGACCTCGTGGACGAGGCCAGCTCCAGGCTGCGCATGGAGATCGACTCGCGGCCGGTGGAGATCGACGAGGTGGAGCGCGCCGTGCGCCGCCTCGAGATCGAGGAGATGGCGCTGGCCAAGGAGTCCGACGCCGCGTCGGCCGAGCGGCTGGTCGCGCTGCGCTCCGAGCTCGCCGAGAAGCGCGAGGAGCTCGATGCCCTGACCGCCCGGTGGACGGGGGAGAAGGAGTCGATCAACGTCGTCCGTGAGCTCAAGGAGCAGCTCGAGGCGCTGCGCGGGGAGTCCGAGCGCGCCGAGCGCGACGGCGACTACGAGAAGGTCGCGCGGCTGCGCTACCGCGACATCCCAGCGCTGGAGAAGCAGCTGGCCGCCGCCGACCAGGCGTCCGCGCAGACCGGCCCGGTGATGCTCAAGGAGGAGGTCGGGCCGGACGACGTCGCCGACGTCGTCTCCGCGTGGACCGGCATCCCGGCCGGGCGCCTGCTCGAGGGCGAGACGGCGAAGCTGCTGCGGATGGAGGACGAGCTCGGCCGCCGCGTCGTCGGCCAGGCCGAGGCCGTGGGGGCGGTGTCCGACGCGGTGCGCCGCACCCGGGCCGGAGTCGCCGACCCCGACCGGCCGACCGGATCGTTCCTCTTCCTCGGTCCCACCGGCGTCGGGAAGACGGAGCTGGCCAAGGCCCTCGCCGCGTTCCTGTTCGACGACGAGCGGGCCATGATCCGCATCGACATGAGCGAGTACGGCGAGAAGCACTCCGTCGCGCGTCTCGTCGGGGCGCCCCCCGGCTACGTCGGCTACGACCAGGGCGGTCAGCTCACCGAGGCCGTCCGGCGTCGCCCGTAC
>JAVXWR010000167.1:0-3383 GCA_032230725.1 Actinomycetota bacterium | reverse complement strand
CGTACCGCGCGGGGACCGCGGGCTGCACCGATGCGGGCGACGCGGCCGGGAAGGGCCTGCTCGCCACGTGGCCGACCGCCACCCCGCGCTGGATCGGGGCACAGCTCGACCACGTGCTCGTCGGGGGCGGGGTGGGGGTGGACGGGTTCGACGTGGTGGAAGTGCCGGGGACCGATCACCGTGGCCTGCTGTGCACGGTGCACACGGTGTCGTGAGCTAGCGGGGCAGCAGGGACGAGACGTCGGCGACCTGGTCGGGCGGCGGGGGCACGACAGCGGGCGCGGATCCGACGTCGGACAGGGTGAGCGTCGTGGTGCTCGTGGTGGGTGGGCCGGCCGGCGCACCTGGTGTGGCCGGGACCGTCACGGTCTGGCCGACGCGCTTGAGCTTCCCGCCGCCGTCGACCCACACGTCGACGGGGAGCAGCGGTGAGCCGATCTGCGCCTCGAGCCGGTCGACAGCGGGCTTCGTCGCGGGGTCGTCGGCCGCCGGGACCTTGTTGAGATCCACCGCGCCGGCGTAGTGGGTGGTCGCCACCCCGTCGATCGGCTCGGGCCCGACGACGCGGGTGGTGTCGCTGATGGCCCGCAGGTAGCCCAGCTGCTGGGCCGGGTTCCCCGTCGTCCCGACGCCGAAGGCGCCGAGCGGGGCGCCGTAGCCGGACTGGGCCAGCCGGTTCACGTCCACCGACACCCACTGCTTGCCGCCCGAGACGGCGCCAATCACCCCGGACGCGGCCGGCGGGAGCTGCGCGGCCAGCGTGCCGCCGCTGAACACGACACGGACCGGGCCGAGCGAGGGCACCTGCAGGGTCAGGTCGGCGGTCGCGTGGGCGGGGTCGACCACGCCGGCCCCGTCCAGCGGGATGACCTGACCGGCGACGGCGGTCTGCCCGGACACCGCGGCGTGCGAGGGCCCGGCGGCCGCGGTGGCGACCACGGCCTCGCGCACGATCTCCGCCGGCGGACGGCCCGGGGTGGGCCCGGTCTGCGCGCAGCCGGCGAGCACGACGAGGCCCAGCAGCACGACGAGGCCGAGCGCGGCCCGCACGGAGATGGTCACCGGTCCATGGTCGCGTCCGGGTCGTGGAGCTCGTGTGGCGGGCGGTGTCCATGACGGCGCCATGTCCCGTCGTATTCGGATATGTGTCCGCATGGCTACCCCGAGTCACTGTTCGAGCACTGGGTCAGCGCGGCGTTTCCATCCGGTCAAGGACGACCCGATCGGGCATCGCGGACGCGTCGTCCTGGGCACGATATGTCCGGTACCAGCCGGTACTGCTCCGAACGCTCCCGAGAGGCTCCGCCATGTCGAAGCGTTCCTTCGCCCGCCTGGCCGTCGCCGCCGTGTTCGCCCCACTGCTGATGCTGGGCTTCGCCGGGGCCGCGTCGGCCGCCGAGATCACCCCGGTCGCCGAGTACGTCGACTCCACCGTCAGCGACCTCGAGGGCGAGATCGGCGTAGCTCTCGACGCCCTCGGCCTCGCGGCCTAGATGACCGGTCGGGTCGCCCTCGAGGGACGACCCGAACCGGACCCCCGATGATGCGGATCCTCAGGTGTCCGTCCGCCCCGCCGGCGCCGCCCTCGTGAGCGAGGCGGCCACGGCGGGGCCGACGTCGTTCAGCGCCAGCGGTGGGTGCGCCGACCCTTGATCGTCGTCGCGAGCTGGCGCTGCCAGAGCGCCCACGTCTCGGGATCGAGGGTCTGCCCGGCGGGTGGGGTCGCGGTACGGGTCCGCCCCGTCGCCGGGCCCGTGGACGAGCGGCCCGTGGACGAGCGGCCCGAGGACGACCCGGACCCGACCGCGGTGGGCAGCGGACCCGACGGGTGCCCCGCACCGACCCGTTCCTGGCGCGGCAGCGGACCCGACGTCGCCGCCACGGGCAGCGGCCCCGACGCCGCGGGCAACGGCCCGGACGGGTGGCGCGGGGCGACCCGCTCGCGCGGTGGGGGCGGGGGCGGGAGGACGGCCGACGGACGCTCGGCCGGGGGGAGCACCGGTCGAGAGTCCGCGGCCGCCTCGCGGGCGAGCGCGGCCGCGAGGTCGCCGCGCCGCAGCGGCGCCCACGGCCAGAAGCGCTGCGCCGACCGCGTCCGGACGAAGCCGAGCCCCATGATGAGCCCGAAGATCAGGTGGCCGATCAGCGAGAGCGTCACGGTCACCGGGGTCAGCGGGAACATCATCGACTGGCCGCGCGGGGCGAGCGACACCGTCGCGATGAGCCCGGCCCACACCGGGAACACCGCGAAGGCGACCGCCGCCCCCACCACCTGCTTCGGCGGCCGGCGGTGCAGGCCGAGGAACGCGGCGCCGACGAAGAACGTGACGCCGATGCCGCCGCCGTCGCCGAGGTAGCGCCAGAGGTATCCCACCCAGGCGCCGGCGGTCCGCGACGCGCCGTGCCCGACGATCCAGGTCCCCATCGTGGGGATGAAGTCCGCCCACCACCCGAGCATGTAGACCGTGTCGAGGCGGAAGACGTCGTAGAGCGCGCACGCGACCATGCCCCACACGAACCCGTGGAGGATGACGCGCTCCTCGGGGTGCGGGGCGAACACCGTCAGTGCGACGATCGCCGTGGCGAGGGGGACGACCAGCAGCGCCGCGGACCAGTTCATGGTGATCAGGCCGAAGACGTGCGCCGAGATCGCGAGCAGGGGAAGCGCCGCGAGGAGCAGGTGCAGGCCGACCCGGAGGAGGCCCGCACGGCTCACCGGGGCCGTGCCCGAGGTGACGTCCGTCGTGTTCATCGGCGAGGAAGTTAGGGGCCCGCGCGGTCCCGCGCGGCCAACCTGAGAGTCCTCGGTGGTCCTCGCGATCACGGGCGACCGCCGGGCGCCCACCGGTCGTCGGGTTCCTCCGTCCGGCCCAGTGCACGACGCCAGGAGGGGCGATCAGTGACCGAACGGCTCCGGAGCGCTCTCAGCTCGGGCCTCCGGGCGCTGCGAGCGCCCACGCGTTGGCGCCGAACGGTCACGCACCGGCGTGTCCCCGCGACGTCCGTCCCGTCCGTCCGCTCCGTCCCGGCCAGCAGCGGAGAGCCCCGTCACCTCGCCGGGCGGTGCGGGCGCCGGCCCACGGCGACCTGACGAGACCGACCTAGGCTGGATCGATGACCACGACCGGGCGGCTCCCGCGCGCCCGGTCCGCCGGGAGTCGGGACACCGGGCCGCGTCGGGGCCGCGTGCGCGTCATCGTCGCGCTCACGATCTCGACCGTCCTCGCCGTCGTCGTGCTCCTCCCGGACCGGTTCGGCCTGGACCGGGTGCTGCCGTTCGCGGTGTTCGCGGCGCTGCGCCCCGACCTCGCCGTCGCGGTCGGCGGGCTCGCGCTCGTGCTGCTCGTGCTGCGCCGGCGCTGGTGGCCACTGCTCGCGCCCGC
>JAVXWR010000152.1:0-5533 GCA_032230725.1 Actinomycetota bacterium | reverse complement strand
CGGTGAGCTGGATGATCCGCTGCGTCAGCAGCGCCACCTGCGCCTCGGGCGAGCCCGTGTCGGTGGTGTGCACGCCGTAGTCGGCGAGGATCGCGCTCTTCTGCTCGGTGGTCAGTGCCACGTCGGTACTGCTCCTCGGTGTCTCGGAGTCCTGCCCGTCCGGGCGGCGTGGGGCCGCCCGTCCGGTGCCGTGTGCTGGTGCGTCGGTGACCGGGAGCGCCCGATCGGCACCCCGTCCCGCGCGTCCGGCCGCCACGGACCGCAGCCGGATCACCCCCGAGTCTACCCGTGGGGTCCGACAGGCCCGTCGCCGCCCGTCTCCCCACCCGGTCTCCCACCCCCGCCGACCAGCGGGAACCGGTCCAGGACCTGGTAGGGCTCCCCGCTGGCGACGAGCACCACCTCCGTCGCGGACCAGGCCGGTCCCCGGTGCTCGGCGAGGCCGGGCGGTACAGCGGGGGCGGCGCCACGGGCCCGGGCCACCGTGAGGTGGGCGACGTGCGCGTCCGGGTCGGCCCCGGTCGCGCGGAGGAGGTCGGTCCAGCCGGCGGGGTCGTCCGGGTGGACGCCGACCCACAGGGCGGTGCCGAAGACCCCGGCGCCCGCGCAGCGCAGCGTCGGTGCCTCCCGACCGGCCAGGTCGCGGCGCAGTCCCGCCGACACCTCGGCCGGGTCGGCGTCGGCGTGGAAGCGCAGGGTCACGTGCCGCCGCGACAACGCGACCGGGCGCCAGCGCCCGGCGTCGGGAGCCCGCCGCAGCGCGACCTCGAGCGCGGCGTCGACCGCGCGGTCCACCGCCGCGTCGGGCACGACGGCGACGAAGAGGCGCACCTCGCGGGTCTCAGCCGGACAGGCCGAGCAGCCCGCGCGTGGTCGCGACGTCGCCGTCCATCGCGGTGATGAGCTCCTCGACGGAGTCGAAGCGGGCCATCCCGCGCACCTTGCCGACGAAGTCCACCCCCACCCGCTGGCCGTAGAAGTCCTCGGTGTGGTCGAGGACGAACGCCTCCACGGTGCGGACCTGGCCGGAGAAGGTGGGGTTCGTGCCAACCGACACCGCCGTGGGCAGGCGCTCCTCCCCGCCGTCGCGGCCCGGGCGCACGAACCACCCGGCGTAGACCCCGTCGGCGGGGATCGCCGCGTGCTCGGTGGCCGCGACGTTCGCCGTCGGATAGCCGAGCTCGCGGCCCCGCTGGTCGCCCTTGACGACGACGCCCTCCACGCGGTGGGGCCGCCCGAGCGCGTCGGCCGCCGCCTCGACGTCGCCCGCCGCGATCGAGCTGCGGATGTATGTGGAGGAGAACGTCACGGTGCGGCCCCGGTCGCCGTCGGCCACGAGGTCGAGCCCGATCGCCTCGAACCCGAAGCGCTGGCCCAGCCGCTGCAGCTCGGCGACGTCCCCGGCCGCCTTGTAGCCGTAGGTGAAGTTGCGCCCGACGACCACCGCCGAGGCGTGCAGCCGGTCGACGAGCAGCTCGTGCACGAACTCGGCGGGCGCGACGTGGGCGAACTCGTGGGTGAACGGGAGCACCCAGAAGGCGTCGACGCCGAGCTCGGCGACCAGCTCGGCGCGCCGGGTCAGCGTGGTGAGCTGTGCGGGGTGCGATCCCGGCCGCAGGACCTCGCTGGGGTGCGGGTCGAACGTGATCAGCACCGTCGGGAGGTCCCCGAGCTCGACCGCCCGCGCCACCGCCCGCCCGATGAGCTGCTGGTGGCCGCGGTGCACGCCGTCGAACACGCCGATGGTGACCACGCAACGGCCCCAGCCCGGGGGGACGCCGTCACGACCGCGCCAGCGTTGCACTGCTTCCGGCCTCCGGGGGGCGACTCGACGTCGGACGGCCGTCAGCGTACGGCCGCCGCGGCGTCGGCTCCGGGCGACGGGTCCGGACCACCCCGCCGGGCGCCGACACCCCCCGTGCCTCACACCCCCGACGTGCCCGCACTCGCCGCGGCCTCGTGGACCTCGGCGAGGACAGCGGTGAAGGCGCGGTAGGCGTCGGCGCCGAGGCGGGCGTCCATCTCGCGATCGATGTCGTCGAGGGTCTCGCGCACGATGCGCATGAGGTCCATGCCGCGCGGTGTCAGCTTCAGGATGCGCGTCCGCCGGTCTTGCGCCGCGCTCGTGCGCTGCAGGTAGCCCATGCGCTCCAGGTCGTTGATCAGCGGATTGAGGGCCTGCTTGCGCAGCCCGACGCGACCGGCGAGGTCGGTGGGCCGCGTGTCGTGGGGCCCCGGGAACTGCAGGAGTGCGAAGTGCGCCGGACGGAGATCGTCGTACCCCGCGACGGCGAGCCGGGCACGGACCGCGCCGTGGACCGCGTCGGCGGCCTGCCGCAGCCGGGCGCCGAGCATGGGCGCGGTCGGCCCGGGGTAGCCGGCGGTCCTTTCCATGAAGTACAGCTTACTGTACCTTTTTGACGTACAGCGAGCCGTACCACCACGACGGGAGCGGACCGTGGTCGACGACACCCTGCTCGAGGCGATCGACGAGGTCGCGCGGCGAGCTCGACGTTCCTGACCGGCGACCCCGAGCCCTTCAAGGCGCTGTGGTCCCACGCCGACGACGTCACGATCTTCGGTGGCTACCGACGCAGCAGGCGGGGATGGCCCGAGGTCGCCCGCCGGCTCGACTGGGCGTCGGCGCGGTTCCGGGCGGGCTCGGTGACCTACGAGTCGCTCGCCGCGAGCAGCAGCGGGGAGCTGGGCTTCGCCGTGGGCATCGAACGCGGGCGGGTCACCGTGGTGGAGCGCGACGAGGCGGGCGAGATCGCGCTGCGGGTCACCCACCTCTTCCGGCGCGAGGACGGCCGGTGGCGCGTGGTCCACCGTCACGCCGACAGCAACGCCGACGACCTGCTCGACCCCGACGAGCTCGTGCTCGACGGTGCGGTGCCCCGATGAGCCCCGGTCGGGCGGACCTGCGGTACGTCACCTCGGCCGACGGCACCGCCATCGCCCTGGAGCAGGTCACCGACGGTCCGCGCACGCTGGTCACCATCCCCGGCGGGACCGACGCCCGGGCGTTGTGGGGCGAGGTCGCCCGCAACCTCGACGGGGCGTTCGCGGTCTGGTTGATGGACCGGCGCGGCAAGGGCGACTCGTGAGACGCCGGGCCCTACTCCTTCGGGCGCGAGCACGAGGATCTCGCCGCAGTGGCCCGGGCGTTCGACGGTGAGGCCCTGCCCCACGCCACCGTCGTCGAGCTCCCCGGACAGGGCCACGCCGCGGTCCAGACCGCGCCGCACCTGGTCTCGACGCCATCCGGCGCGCGGTCGTGTCACCGGTCTGACCCGGGCCCGGATCACCCCGCCGGGCGCACACTCCCGGGCACGACGGGCACACCACGCACGCCCGGGCGGCCCCGAACCTGCGTGACGTGCCCCTCGACGGACGAGGATCGGGATCACCCCGCCGGAGCGAGCACCAGCACCGGGCGCGCCCGGCCCTGGTCGTCGGCGACGAGCCCGATCACGTGCCCGTCCGGCCCGAACACGCCGGTGGTGCCGCCGATGCCGGTGGCCGGCAGGGGCCTCCCGTGCGCGAGGTCGTCGACGCCGGCCGCGTCGACCTCCCGGCGGGGGAACGCGGTGCCGACGGCGGCGTCGAGGTCGAGCGACAGGCTCGCCCGGCCCGCCTCGCCGTCGGCCTCGGCCCCGAGGGTCTCCAGGTCGCGCGCGTGCTCGAGCGTGAACGGCCCGACGCGGGTGCGCCGCAGCGCGGTGAGGTGCCCACCGACCCCCAGCCCGCGACCGAGGTCACGGGCGAGCGCGCGGACGTAGGTGCCCGAGGTGCAGTCGACGAGCACGTCGAGGTCCACCGTCGATCCCTCCCGCCGGACCGAGAGCACGTCGAAGCGGGCCACGTGGACCGGCCGCGCCGCGAGGGTGACCTCCTCCCCCGCCCGGGCCCGCTCGTAGGCCCGCCTGCCGTCGACCTTGATCGCGGACACCGTGCTCGGCACCTGGGCGATGTCACCGGTGAGCGCGGCGACGCCCGCCGTGAGCGCCGCCTCGTCGACCCCGCTCGCGTCGACCGTCGCGGTCGGGTCGCCCTCGGCGTCGTCGGTCGAGGTCTCGACGCCGAGCCGGATCGTCGCGAGGTAGGTCTTGGTGTCCAGGGCCAGGTGGCCGAGGAGCTTGGTGGCGCGCTCCACGCCGAGGACGAGCACCCCGGTGGCCATCGGGTCGAGGGTGCCGGCGTGCCCCACCTTGCGCGTCCCGACGAGCCCGCGGACCTTCCCGACCACGTCGTGCGACGTCCATCCCGCCGGCTTGTCGACGACGAGCAGACCGGGCGGCGGGGGCTCGCGGCGGGGCCGGCGAGGGGAGCGCGCGTTCATCTCCGGGCATCATGCCCCTCGCGCCGCCCACCCACCGCGGTCACGTCCTCGAAGGAGATCGACACCGCGGGGACCCGACGCGGTGCCGGGACGTCGTCCGGCCCGTGTGCCCAGACCGGCACCGCGGCGAGCCACGTCGGCCCGGTGTCGTGCTCCCAGGGCACGGCGAGCCAGCCCGTCGTGGTCGACGTGACCGGGTCGCCCGTCCAGACCAGGACGACGTGGCGCAGCCCGACCTGCCCGTCGTCGGGCGCCAGGGGTGGCGGGACGCCGAAGCCGTCGAACCACAGCTGACCCGCGCGGTCGTCCCGCACCGGGGCGTAGACGAGCCCGTTGGCGGTCGCCGCCGCCCCGCGCACCTCGCCGACCCAGCGCAGCGTCGCGAAGTCCGGGCGGCTGCCCGACCCGTCGGGCGCCTTCATCAGGTGCAGGACCACCCCGTCGTACGCGACGGCCAGCGAGTTGCACGGCGCGCCGACCAGGACGCCCCGGGGCTCCCACTCCGGCGCCGCGCGCATCAGCACCGTCCGCAGGTTCTCCGAGGACGTGATCCCCAGCGTCACCGCGGTGTCGCCCGCGACGTCCGGATCGTGCCGCGCGACGTTGCGCTCCCAGACCGCCGCGACGGCGTCCTCGAGCAGCCCGAGGACCCCGGCCGCAGCCCACCGGTCGGCCACCCCGCGCAGCCACGCGAGGGCCCGCGCATCCCCACCCAGCCGTGTCCCGCTCACGGACACAGCAGAGCACGGACCCCCGACAGCGTGGCCCCGCTCAGGTCTTGGGGCCACCGGCGACGTAGATGACCTGGCCGGAGACGTACCCGGCCGACTCGCCGGCGAAGAAGGCGACCATGTTCGCGATGTCCTCCGGCACGCCGACGCGCTGCACCGGGATCTCCTTCGCCCGGGCGGCCTGCCACTCCTCCCAGTCCTGCCCGAGCCGCTCCGCGGTCGCCCTCGTCATCTCCGAGGCGATGAAGCCGGGCGCCACGCAGTTCGCGGTGATCCCGAAGCGGCCCAGCTCGATGGCCAGGGTCTTGGTGAACCCCTGCAGTCCGGCCTTCGCCGCCGAGTAGTTCACCTGCCCGCGGTTGCCCAGCGCCGAGGTCGACGACAGGTTCACGATCCGCCCCCAGCGCGCGGCCACCATGTGCCCCTGGCAGGCCTTGGTCATCAGGAACGAGCCGCGCAG
>JAVXWR010000143.1:0-7065 GCA_032230725.1 Actinomycetota bacterium | reverse complement strand
GAAGATCCCGGTGTAGCCCCAGCCCTCGCCGGCCTCGGCGCCGACGGCGGACGCCCCGCTGTGCGCGGGACCGAGGTCGAGGTAGTCGACCACCAGGAGGTCGCCCGGCTCGGCCCCCTCGACGTGGATCGGGCCGGAGAGCATGTGGTTGTGGTCGAGGACCATGTCCCGGATGTCGTTCGCCGAATCGTCGTTGCGGACCTGGCCGTCGGTCCAGTCCTTGCACTCGATGCGGAAGACATCGCCAGGGTGGACCGAGGCCGCGGCGGGGATGTCGGGGTGCCACCGGTTGTGCCCGGGGACGTCCTGGTCCCGCATCGAGCGCGACTGGTCCACGCGAAACACGACGTCGGGCATGGCGGCCTCCTGCAGGTGGTTGTTCCCCCAGGGTCACACCGCCCGGGAAACTCCCACAACCCTCCGTCAGCTCGACGCGACCGACACCGCGTAGTCGTCGGAGAAGCAGATCCGCCCGGCGATGCCGCGGGACTCGTCGCGCGGCGCCTCGTAGGACCAGGCGCCGTCGACGACCTCGTCGCCGCCGTCCGCCTCGACGGTCCAGTAGGTCGACACGCCCTTGTAGGGGCACACCCTCGTGGTCCCGCTGGGGCGCAGGGTGGCGTGGACGTCGGCGCGGTCGAGGTAGAAGCGCACGTCCAGCCCGGTCTCGTCGAGCAGCACCGCACTCGTCGTGCGGGCCACGACGGTCCCGTCCGGGGCGGTCACGGTGACCTCGCGGCCGGTCGGGCGCAGGTCGACCCGGTGGTACGGGTCGGTGAGGTGGCCGAGCACGTCCTCGTCCTCGTCGAGCCAGCGGTCGGCGGCGCTCATCGGCAGCGCGACGAGCCCGGCCAGCCACGACGCGTCCGGCTTCGGGTCGGGGTAGGACCAGACGGCGTCGGGGATCGTCCGGTGCCCGACGGTGAGGTTCTGGTAGCTCGCGTCGCCCTTGAACGGGCAGTGGGTGCTGGTGTCGCTGGGGTGCAGGAGGTCGGCGCGGACGTCCTCGGCAGGCAGGTAGAGCTGCGGGCCGAGACCGGTCTCGTGCAGCAGCGCACCGCGCACGGTGTCGAGCACGACCACCTCGGCCCCGTCGGCCGGGTCCGTGACGAGCGCCCGGACCCGGCGGCGGAACGGCTCGAGGAGCAGCGAGTGCGCGGGACCCTCGACGGTGAACGTCCGGGTCTCGGGGAGCTTGCGGGACAGCGGTCCGCCGAAACGCGTCAAAGCCATGCCGGGGTAGCGCTGGGCGCGGGTGGGCCTATTCCGGGCTCGGGGCGACGAGCGCTGCGCGGCGCACCGCGCTCACCCCGACCACCGGGTCCCCGCGCGAGCGCCGCTTCTCGACCACCGGCTCCCCGAACGCCCCGGAGGCGCGGAAGTAGGACGCGACGATCTTCCCGTGCCCGGCGTCGCCGGTCGCGAGCCAGCCCTGGATCGCCTTCGACGGGAAGCAGCGGTTCGAGAACGTCAGCGCGAACCGCCCGCCCGGGCGCAGCACGCGGGCGACGTCGCGGAACACCGCGACCGGGCGGTTGAGGTAGTCCACGGAGACCGTGCAGACGGCGGTGTCGACGCAGGCGTCGGGCAGCGGGAGGTGGGGGTCGGTGTTGAGGTCGTGGACCACGCGCTCGTCGGCCCAGGGGTTGGCGTCCAGCTCGGCGGCGTTCATCCCGAGCACCGTGAGGTGGCGCGGCGGTGCCGGCAGGTGCGAGACCCACGACGACATGAGGTCGAGGACGTCCCCCGCGACGCCGACCTCGCCGTAGTACGCGGTCACGGCGGCCACCGCCGCGTCGTCGATGTGGTGGACGAGCCGGGGCGCGCCGTAGAAGACCGCGTCGTCGCGCTCGTCGGCGCGGTCGAAGAAGCCGGACGGGAACACGACGGCAGCGGGATCGGACACGTCGTCGTGTTCCCGCGCGTGGAGCCGCGCACTCCGGGGCACGCCCGGGGAATGAGCACCAGCGTCCAGCCCGTCAGCGTGCAGGCGCCCGAGTACTCCGGCCCGACGATGATGACCCAGTCCTGGCGCGACGCGGGGTTCCTGCACTGGGCGGTCGAGCCGGACGCGGTCGCACCCGTGCTGCCGCGCGGGGTGCACCCCGACGTGATCGGCGGGGTGACCTACGTCGGGCTCGTGCCGTTCCGCATGGTCGGTGCCGGGGTGGCGCGGGGGCCGTCGGTGCCGTGGTTCGGGACGTTCCTCGAGACCAACGTCCGGCTCTACACCGTGGACGACACCGGCCGGCGCGGCATCGTCTTCCGCAGCCTGGACGCCGACCGTCTCGCGGTGGTCCTCGGCGCGCAGGGCGCGTTCGGGCTGCCCTACCGCTGGGCGCGGATGTCGTTCCGGTACGCCGCCGGCGAGGTCGTCTACCGCGCGGCCACCCGGGCCGGCGGGTACCGCAGCGTCGTGGCCCTGCGGCCGGGGGAGCCGGTCGAGGGCGACCCGGTCGCCGACTTCCTCACCGCCCGCTGGGGTCTGCACGAGGACCACGCGGGCGTGACCTGGTACGTCCCGAACGTCCACGAGCCCTGGCCGCTGCGCCGCGCCGAGCTCACCGCGTGCGACGACGAGCTCGTGGCGGCGGCCGGGTTCCCCGCGCTCGCCGGGCGGGCCCCGGACCTCGTGCACTTCTCCCCGGGGGTCACGGTGCGGTTCGGGTTCCCGCGCCCCGCCCTGCGGTGATCCGCCGTCAGGGCTGCGCGAGCCAGGAGGACCACTGGGCGGAGAGCCGCTCGGCGATCTCGGCCGCACCGTCCCCGTAGAGGACCGCGCGGACCTCGTGGACCGGGTCGGCGCCCGTCGTCGCGAGGGTGGCGACGCCGGTCGCGGGCCCGTCGAGCAGGCCTAGCGCGGCGCTGTGGTGGTGGCCGGCCCGGCGCTCGAGGCACGTGCCGGTGAGCCGGGGGACCCCTCGGAAGATCGTCAGCGGCTGCCGGGGCACGAGGATCCCGACCTGGGCGAGGAAGCGGGCGTGGGCCCGCTCGTGCCCGGACCCGGCGGTGCGACCGCGCGAGGGGCCCCAGGCGTGCACCCCGACACCGTCGCGCCCCGGGAAGTGCTGCAGGTGCACGGCGAGCGTGGCCAGCGCCGTCGCGGACCGCTCGCGCAGCGCCGTGCCCGGGTCCTGCCCGGCGGCGGCGCCCAGACCCGTCGTCGTCACCCGGACGGCCGTGGTCCCGGCCTCGTGCAGCTCGACCCGCCAGATCGTGGTGAGCACGGCGGCGCGCCCGGAGACGACGGCGTCGGCCTCGGTGACCAGGCGATGGGGCGGCTCTCGCCCGACGACGCGGACGGCGCCCTCGGCGCCGGTGGCGACGGCGATCGTGTTGTCGGCGCGGGCCTCGACGCGGGCCGGTTCCAGCCAGGCCCGGACGTCGGGGAGCCCGACGACGGCGTCCCACGCCTGCCCGACGGTCGCGGCGACCGCGACGCCGAGCTCGATGGCGTCGGTGTCGGGCCCGGTCACGCTCAGCCGACCGCCGTGCCGACCAGGTGGCCGATGCCGTACGTGACCGCCAGGCCCAGCGCGCCCCCGACGACCACGCGGAGCACCGCCTTGCGGATCGAGCTGCCGCCCAGGTGCGCGGACACCCAGCCCGCGAGCCCGAGCGCGACGAGCACGGCCACGAAGCACACCGGTACCCGCCACCCCGCGGGCGGAAGCATCAATGCGAGCAGGGGGAGGAGGCCGCCGAGGGTGAACGCCAGCGCCGAGGCGCCCGCCGCCTGCCAGGGACTGCTGAGCGCCTCGGGGTCGATCCCCAGTTCGACCTCGGCGTGGGCGGCGAACGCGTCGTGCGCGGTGAGCTCGCGGGCCACCCGGTCGGCGGTCTCGGCCTTCAGTCCCTTGGCCTCGTAGATCGCGGCGAGCTCGGCCAGCTCGTCCTCGGGGTCCTCGGCGAGCTCCCGGCGCTCCTTGGCGAGCATCGAGCGCTGCGAGTCGCGCTGGCTGGACACCGAGACGTACTCCCCGAGGGCCATCGACACCGCGCCCGCGTCGTGGCCGGCGATGCCCGCGGTGAGGAGGGCGCCGCGGTCGGCGACCGCGCCCGCCACGCCGAGCACGATGCCCGCCACCGACACGATGCCGTCGTTCGCGCCGAGCACGCCCGCGCGCAACCAGTTGAGCCGGGCGTCGCTGGCTTCGGCGTGCGGCTCGTCCTCGTGGGTCGGCAGCACCGTGCTGTCGTCGGTCACGGCGGGGAGTCAAGCAGCGACACGGCGGACCTGCCAGTCAGGTCAGCCTGCCCTCGGTGGTCCGGTCGGCGCTTTCCCTTTGACGGACGATATGGTTGTTTTCTAGGATGACGCGGTATGGGTACAGCGACGGTGGTCACGCAGCAGGAGTGGGACGAGGCCGCGGCGGCCTTCCGCGAGCAGGAGAAGGAGGCGACGCGGGCCCGAGACGCACTCGCCGCGGCGCGGCGCCGGTTGCCCGCCGTCGAGGTCGACCCGGGACACCGCTTCGCCGGGCCCGGCGGCGGGACGACGCTGGCCGGCCTCTTCGACGGCCGACCCCAGCTGATCCTGTACCACCACATGCTCGGGCCCTCGGACGACGATCCGTGTGCCGGGTGCTGCCTGTTCACCGACAACGTCGGCCACCTCGACCACCTGCGCGCCCGGGACGTGACGCTCGCGCTCTCCTCGCGGGCGCCGATCGCCGAGATCGAGGCGTTCCGGGAGTACATGGGGTGGGACGTCCCCTGGTACGAGGACGTGGACGGTCTCCGCAACACCATGGGCGTCCAGGGCTTCCAGCTCGACGTGTTCCTGCGCGAGGACGACCGGGTCCTGCACACCTACTCCACCACCGGGCGCGGGGTGGAGGCACTCGGCAGCAGTTGGACCTTCCTCGATCTCGTCCCCTACGGCCGGCAGGAGCTCTGGGAGGACACGCCGCAGGGGCGCCCGCAGTCGGAGCCGTACTCCTGGTGGCGTCGGCACGGCGAGTACTGATGCCTCGGGTTGACGCGGCCCGGGTCGTGACGCGGCGGGCTGTGACGCGGCGCGCCTGTGACGCGGCGCGCCTGTGACGCGGGCCCGGCGCGGCAGCGTCGCCCGGCCCCGCTTCGCCACCATGGTCCCCATGCCGGACTCGGTCCCCGCCTACTGCGCGCTCACCCACCCCGGGGCGTATCCGGTGCTGCGCGACGTCGCCCCGCGCTACTCCGACCTCGGCCCGGACGGGGCGATCTCGACGACCGGCCTCGCGCGGTGGTTCGAGGACGTCCGCGTCGCGGTCGAGCTGCCCGCCTTCCGGCGGCTCATCGAGGACGGCGAGTTCGGGCCGTTCCGGGTGCTGCTCGCGGCCCAGCACGTCGACCGGCTCGCCCCGATGCGCTGGGACGGCAAATACCGCATCGGGGTCGGCATCCGCCGCGTCGGCGGCTCGTCGTTCACCTACGGCTACGGGGTGTTCTGCGAGGACCGCTGCGTCGCGCTCGGCGACACCGTCACCGTCTTCGCGACCGAGGCCGGGCCGGCGGACCTGCCGGACGCGCTGCGCACGGACCTCGCCGGGCTGGTGCTCGACGAGCCGGACGCCCCGCGGACGCACCGCCCCGGACCGGAACGGCGGGACCGGGCAACCTACCCGTTCGCGATCTCGTTGCGCGCGCGGATCGGCGATATCGACACCAACCGCCACGTGAACAACGTCGCCCTCATCTCCTGGTACGCCGACGGCGTCGCCGCCCTACAGGACGAGGTCCTCACCGCCGGGTGGGGCGGCCCCCCGCCGGAGATCGCCCCGACGGTTTTCCGCGTCTCCTACGTCGCCGAGGTCGGGTACCCGGCGGAGTACGAGATCGGGGTGGCGGTGCTCGGGCAGGACGCCGACGCCGGGACGGTGCACTACGGGCTGGGCGTCTTCCTCGGCGACCGCTGCGTGGGCCTGGCCGACGCGACCGGCCTCCGCGGCGACCTCCCCGCCGAGGTCCTCGACGCCTGGCGTCCCACCCGGGTCTGAGTCGAGCGGTCCCCGGCGCTGCCCGGGACTAAGATCCGCAGCGCTGGAAGACCACTCGACGGACCACCCCGCGTGCTCGGCCGCAGCGGTCCGGCAGCGGTACCGTCGGGCGCCGCGACGAGCACCGGACGGGCGAACGGGCCCCGCCGCGGCGCGAGCACGCCCCTCCCCGTGACGGTCCTGGGAGCTGCGGGCCGAGTGATCACCCGTGAAGTGGCTCTCGTTGCGGGAGTCGTATCCCAGATTGCCGCCGCGCGTTGTGCCGATCGTGACCCGTTGCTCCGTACGACGGATGGCGCTCCCCGTACTGGCCGTCGTAGCGACCCTCACTCTGGGCGCATGTGGTGGCTCGCAGAGCGCTGCCCCGCCGAAGACCGCCCGCGTCGAACGCGCCGCCGTCAGTACCGGCGTGGAGTCGACCGGGTCGGTCTCCACCCTCGGTGCCACCAACCTCGGGTTCCCGACGGGCGGGCAGCTGACGTCGGTGCGGGTCTCGGTCGGCGACCAGGTGATCGGGGGCCAGGTCCTCGCCACCATCGACGACTTCTCCGCCCGACAGGCCCTGCGACAGGCGCAGTCCCAGCTCGACGCGCAGGAGGCGAACTACAACCAGGTCAAGGACGCGACCTCGGTCGGCGGGGCCCAGGACTCGGTCGACGCCGCCTCCTCGGTGGTCTCGGCCACCAAGCGCCAGGCGGGCGCGACGCTCGCCGCCGACGACGCGGCGATCAGCGCGGCGCGGGCCGCGGTCGGTCAGGCGCAGGCGGGCGTGGCCCCCGCACAGGCGGCGCTCGCGGCGGACAGCGCGGCGTGCGCGCCGACGTACCCCACGACGCCGCCCGCGCCGTGCCAGCGGATCCCCGTCGACCAGTACGCCGTGCTGCAGGCCCAGCAGGGCGTGCAGATGGCGCAGCAGCAACTGGCGCAGGCCCAGCAGAAGCGGAACGTCGACGCCGCCGCGGGCAACCTGCAGGTGGCCAGCGCCCGCCAGGGTCAGGTGAGCGCCCAGAACGGCCTCGACTCCGCCAGCGCCAGCCGCCCGAACAGCCTCGACGCCGCGGCCGCCGCGGTCGACGGGGCGCGG
>JAVXWR010000139.1:0-16283 GCA_032230725.1 Actinomycetota bacterium | reverse complement strand
CGGAGCTCGCCGCGAGCCAGGTCGGCCGTCGTGCTCGCCGTCGGGGTCCTCGCGTCCGGCGCGGTGATCACCGTCGCGACCACGTCGTGGTTCCATGAGTCCGCACTCCCGGAGTCGAGGGCGGGGGAACCGGCCGCCGAGCCGGCGGACCGTCCTGACGCCCGACCCGTCGCCGTCACGCCGACTCCCGGTCCCGCTGTTGCCGAGGCCCCGACGGGCCCGAGTGCGCCGACGGCCCCGGGTGCAGCGCCCGGCCCGGGTGCGGCGCCGGCCCCGGATGCAGCGCCGGCCCCGGATGCAGCGCCGGCCCCGCCGGCGACGCTCTGGCGCGCCGACGACGACGGTGCCTTCCGGTCGACGCCGCGGAACGCGGTCGGCGCCGCGCCACCCCAGGTCGTCGGGCGCCAGGTCTCGGTGCGACTGACCGGCCGGGGGCAGCGCAGCGAGCTCGAACCCGACCTGCCCGCGCTCGGGGAAGGCGACCGGCACGACGTCACCTTCTCGCTCTGTCTCGGTCGCGAGTTCCCCCTGCACCTGGGGGACCGCCAGGTGATCGCCCGATGGGAGAACGACGGTCCCGGCTCGGCCCCGCTCGACCTGCGCGTGCGCGGCGGTGCGCTGGTCCTGCACGGCGGCGAGGGTCACCCCGGCGGCTGGCGACCGTACGACCACTCGCTGGGACCGGTGTCGACCGGGCAGTGGGTCGACGTCGCGCTGCGCGTGCACTTCTCCGCCAACCCGGACAAGGCCCGGATCAGTGCGTGGCGGGACGGCGAACGGGTCCTGTCCGGCCACCGTCCGCCCGGCGGGACGCTCTACCCCGGCCAGCAGAGCTACCTGAAGGTCGGCCTGCACCGCGACGCGGCCATCTCGCATCCTGCCGCGGTGCATTTCCGTGACGTCCAGGTCGTCCAGGCCCGCGCCGCCTCGCACCCGGAGCGCCAGGCCGCATCGTCGGGGTCGACCTCCCGACACCCGTCGGTCCCGCAGCAGCGGTCCTCGAGCTCGTCGGCCCCGAAGCATCGGGCGGCGGAGCACGCGTCGGCGGAGCACGCGTCGGCGGAGCACGGGTCGACCGAGCACCGGACGACCGAGCACCGGTCGGCCGAGCCCACGTCGTCGCGGACCGGCTCGCACGGCGCCGTGCCACGCAACACGCCGTCGCACGTCGCGGCGAGCCAGGGTGGGTCGATCGGCTCGCACCGGTAGCTCGGCGGGCCGGACGCGAGACCGTCCGTCCGGACGACGACCCGGCCCCGTCGGAAGGCTTCCTCGCGATCGGGATCGATCCTAGGTTCGGAGCCGGCGGAGGGGGACGGATGGAGACGCGACTCCACGCCCGGACTCGCGTGGTCGGTCGGGACGACGAGCGAGCACGGTTGCTGGGATCGATCGCTCGGCTGTCGACAGGGCTCGGCGGCATGTGCCTGATCACGGGCGTCGCCGGCGTGGGCAAATCACGGCTCGTCGACGAGGCCGTCGAACGGGCCCGCGGCCGCAGCACGGTCCTACGCGCACAGGGAGCCGAGGCACTGGTCGAAGTCCCGTTCGCGGGGCTCGTCCAGGCTCTGACACCACTGTCGAGCTCCGGGCGCTGGCCGTCACTCGTCGACGGTCTCCCCCGCCTGCACGCACTGTGGCCCAGCGACATCCCGGAGCCGGCCCAGCCTCCGGCCGAAGGCGACGTGGAACGGGCGGCCCTGCTGAACTCGGTGGTGGCCGTCCTGCGCAGGCTCAGCGCTGCGGGGCCCGTACTCCTCGTGGTCGACGACGTTCACTGGGCCGACCGGGGCACCCTCGACGTCCTGGCCCATCTGGCACCGGTGGCGGAGGCCTACCCGCTGCTGGTGCTCGCGACCGCACGGACCGACCTGACGACCGCCGGGGGCGGGTTACCGGGTGAACCGTGGATGTCGTGGTCGGCGACGTGGCCCGCGGCGGAACGCATCACGCTCGGGCCGGTCTCGCACCAGGACGTGGCCGTCATGGTGCGAGACCTGCTCGGGGACGACGCACCGACGGAGTTCCTGGCCACGGTGGCGGACCGCGCCCGCGGCGTACCGCTCTACGTCCGGGCCCTCACGTTCGCCATGGTGGAGTCCGGGGACCTGCACCACGCTGACGGAAGGTGGAGCCTGGCCGGCGTCATCGCCGAGGAGACGCCGAAGCCGGTCCGTTCGCTCGTGCTCGAACGGCTCGCCCTGCGCCGCGACGAGGACCGCGAGGTGGTGTGCGCCGTGGCGGTCGGCTGCCGACCCGTCCCTCACGACGTCCTGTCACGCGCCGTGGGACTCCCCGAGAACGACCTGCTCGCAGCCTTGGCACGCCTGACGTCCGCCGGGCTCGTCGTCGAGGACGTCTCGAACGAGGTCCGCTACCGGGTGGAACATCCGTTGGTCCGGGGCGCCCTCGCGGACTCCCTCGGTGAGGTGCTGCGCCGCCGGCTGCACGCTCGCATGTTCGACGCCCTGCTCGAGCTGCACCCGAGGTCGGTGCACGAGCAGGCGCAGCACGCCGTGGCCGCGGGGGACGCGGTCGACGCCGCACGGGCGTTACCGGTGCTGCTGTCGATCCTGGGGTCGACCGCGGCCCTGGAGGACGCCATCGTGCTCGCGCTCGCAGCTCGCGAGCTCGCCCGGCGCTCCCCGGACCGGCCCGGCGACGTCGTGGCGGCCCTCGAACTGTTGGGGCAGGCCCACGAGTCCCGGGGGGAGCGGGCGGCGGCTGGCGCCGCCTGGGACGAGGCACTCGAGCTCGCCGACGGCACCGGCCCCGGCGTCGTCGCCCGGGTGCACCGACGCCGGGCCCTGCTGTCGTGGGACTGCCTCGAGGTGGACGCGGCTCGATGGCACCTGGACCAGGCTCTCGCCGTCGCCGAACCCGGGAGCCAGGAGCGCGCCGCGGCGCTGCACACTCGTCTCCTGTTCGAGGACCAGGGAGCGGATCCGGCCGCGGTGCGGGACGCGGTCGACGAGCTGCGGGAGTTCGAGGACGAGGCTGATCGTCCGGACCCCGTGGAGACCGCGCTGGGACGCTGCTGGACCGAGCTCAACCTCGGCCGGTTCCACACCGCGCGCCGAGCCGCGGAGTCTGCTCTCGCCTCGGCGAGAGCGGCCGGGGACACCGATGCGGCACGCCGCGCGCACCTCGAACTGACGTTGGTCACCTGGATGCTCGGGGACCACCGGGCGCTGGCTCGGCACGCCGAGCTCGCGACGGCCGTGGACGAGCGGTTCGTCGATCCCGGACTCCGGGCGCAGGCGGACTTCCGCCGCGGAATCGCGATGATCATGGCAGGCGACGACCGCGGCGCCGCCCGTCTGATGCGGCGTGCCTGCGCCGATGCCGAACGCGCGGGGTTCGCCCGCATCGTCGTCGCCTGTTCCGGGGTTCTCGCCGCCGCCCTCGCGCTGAGCAACGAGGTCGGGGAGGCGCGGCGTGGTCTTGGTCGCGCCCGGGACGCCGCACGAGGCGCCGAGGGATCCCGGGCGACGCTGCTCGTCGAGTGGGCCACGGGGATCCTCGCGGTGGAGAACGACGACGGCGGCGCGGCGAACCCGACCCCGGACGGCCACGAGGGGGAGCCCGTACACGTCGTGCCGTCGAACTGGCACCACTTCCCGCCGTTCGCCGTGCTGGCCGCCCGGCACGCGTACCGCAGGGCGGACGTGGTGGCCCTGGGGCGCGTCCGGGACTCGGTGGCCGACAGCGATGGCCCCTACGCCGTGGCCGGTGCCCGGTTCGCCGCCGGGCTGGCGAGCCTGCTCCACGGCGCGGACGAAGGCGGAGAGCTCCTGCGGGAGGCCGCGACCAGGTTCGAGGAGCTCGAGCTGCCTCGGGACGCCGCGCTCGCGCGCTGGCACGCCGGCGACGTCGACTCCCTCCTGACGGCCCGGGCGACCTTCCGACGTCTCGGTGACGATCGCTGGGCGGCCCGATGTCGGTCCGCGCTACGCGCCGCGGGAGTCTCCGCAGCGACCTTGCGCGACCGCCCCACGGACGGGGGCCCGCTGACTCCCCGGGAGCTCGAGGTCGCCCGGCTGGTCGCCGCGGGCCGCACCAGCGCAGCGATCGCCGGTGAGCTCGGCGTCAGCGTCCGGACCGTCACCTCCCACCTCGAGCACATCTACCGACGCCTCGACCTGCCCTCGCGCACGGCATTGGCGACCTGGCTGCACTCCTACGAGAGCGATCCGCTGTCCGCCGGTCGGTAGATCTGCCGATGACCGTCCCCCGGCCGCCGACCACGATCGGGCCCACCGCGACCCGGGAGACGATGTGAGCGCGACACCACCCGACCCCAGGGCCGAGGGTTTCTGGCAGCGCGACGTCGTCCACTGCCCCCGACCGCTCAGCCCCTTGATGACGAGCGCGATCCTGCCCCTGATCGGTCAGGCCTCCCGATGGTGGTTCGCCGACATCGGCGGGCTGCCCCTGAGGCTGGACTGGCGCGAGATCGGCGGTTGGGTCTATCTCCGGAGAGTCGACCCCGACGACGTCGAGGCCGCTCGGTTGCGGTCCATCGACCGGGCCGACCACGTCGTCACTCACGATCTGGCGGGCGAGAACCTCACCCGGTGGCACCGCCGCTGGCGCCCCGAGCTGGAGGCGCGCACCCGCGCGCTGCGCGCCACCGACCGCCGCCGGCTCGACGACACCGCGCTGGGCGAACACTTCGATGACGCCATCGCTCTGCAGGCGGACGCGCTCGGCGTGCACTTCAGGGTCCATGCCATCGGCACCGTCGCCCTGGGCGATCTCCGGCGCACGACCCGCGAACTTCTCGACTGGGACGACGCCATGACGCTGGCCCTGCTCGAGGGCACGGCCTCCGACGTCCGCGACCTCGCACGGTCGATCGAGGACCTTGCCTCGATCGCGCGAGGGAGCCCGCGGGTCCGCGCCCTCGTCGAGCAGGGAATCGTGCCGGTCGCTCCGGTCGATCCGGGGGTCGTGGAGTTCCTGGCGACGCTGTCGCGCCACCTGGACCGGTTCGGTCATCGCACCCCGGGCTACGAACTCGCCGAGCGCACCGCGATCGAGGACCCGGCGTCGACGCTGCGTCGTGTGCGGGCCCATCTGACGCACACCGGAGGCGGGCCCGGCGAGCTCCTCGAGAGGCCAACGAGCCGGTCCGCTGCCGCGTCCGCCATGGCCGCCGCCCGCGAAACCGTGCCCGCCTCGGAGCGCGATCGGCTCGACCGGGTCCTGGCCCGTGCTCGCGCCGTGTACCCGTTGCGGGAGGAATGCGGGCCGGTGACGTGGACGGAACCGCTGGCCGTGGTCCGCTACGTCGCGCTCGAGATCGGCCGCCGGGCACAGGGCCGTGGCCATCTGGACGCCGTCGACGACGTCTTCTGGCTCGACCACCACGAGCTGCGCTCCGCGGCCGGCGGCACCGGACCGGATCCGGCTGCGGTGGCAGCACGCCGGACCCGGGCCGCGCGCACCGCGGCGTCCGCGCCGGCGCCGACCCTCGGGGAGAATCCCGGACCGCCGCGCACCGACGACCTGCCCTCGCCGGCGCGGTGGATCAACGAGAGCCTGCTCTGGCTCGTGGGCCGCATGCTCGAACCGACTCGCCTGCGCGCCGCCGCGGAGCCGGAGCACGATCTCACCGGGGTCGCCGCGTCTCGAGGCGTCGCCGGCGGACCGGTCCGTATCTTGCGCGAGCACGACGACCTCGACGCGGTGCGGCCGGGCGACGTCCTCGTCTGTCGCACCCTGAGCGCGGCGTGGTCCGCCGTTCTCCCGATCGTCGGTGCGCTCGTGGCGGATAGTGGGGGGACGTTGTCCCACGGGGCGATCATCGCCCGTGAGTTCGGCTGTCCCGCCGTCGTGGCCACCGGCAACGCCACCGACGTGCTCCGCAACGGCCAGCATGTCCTCGTCGACGGGGACAACGGAATCGTCCGGCTCAGGGGATCGAGGGACGATGAGGAATGAGCGGCGCGGCGAGGCGGGTGGTGTCGACGATCTCCTCGTGGGCGACGATCCGGCCGTCGAACACGGTCCACACCTGGACGAACCGCGCCTGCAGTTTCCGACCGGTCTTCGCCGCGACACCCCGGTAGGACCCGGCGACCACGACGCGCCGGCCGATCGCCGCACTCAGGTCGACCTCGGCACCCCACTGCGCCCACTCCGCCGCCATCCGCGTCACCAGGGCGGCCACTCTGTCCGAACCGCAGTAGGTGCCCCCGTAGGGGCCGCCCGCGGCGGCCACCCACACCACGTCCCCGTCCACCAGGTCGAGCAACGCCTCGATGTTCCGGTCGGCGAGCGCGTGGCAGGCCGACCGCACCACCCCTGCCGTCGAGGAATCCGCCGAGGCCACGATGGGCGTGGCCCGGGCCGCGCGAACGGCGTCCTCGATGAGATCCGGTGCGCAGGTGAATGCCATGAGGTCCTCCACAGACGGGACGTGGTCGTCGGCCTCCAGCCTCACGGGGGCAGCCTCCGGCGACATCGGCAGAGCTACCGACAGCGCCGCTGGGTCCACCTCGCGCATGAGGAACACGCCCAGCACCCCGGCCGACACGCGTTCCGGCGTCGCCACCGCCCCCGAAGCGCCGGTCAGTGGGGCGTCCGGCGCGTTGGTCGAGGCCGGGCGTAGCCACCGGCGGGGCGGATCGGCATACTCCTGCGGGTCCACCGGGGCGGGAGGGACACGGCGTGCTGAGGACGTTGTCGACCCTCGCGCGCCGCTGGGCGGCGCCTGCCGTTCCGAGCCGCCTCCGCCGTCGGTGGCGATCTCTCGACGCCGACCGCCGCGAGTTCCTCGGAGCGACACTGACCGCGCGTGGCTACCGCGTCGACGGTCCGTCCGTGACCGCGAGCCTCGCAGACCATCTCGTGGGACGACTGACCGTGTTCCGCCGCGAGGTCGTGCCGTGGCTCGCCGATGCGGTGCCGCTGGACGGGGCCACGGTGCTGGAGATCGGCTGCGGAACCGGCAGCTCCACGGTCGCCCTGGCCGAGCAGGGGGCCCAGGTGATCGGCGTCGACATCCTGCCCGACCGGGTCGACGTCGCCCGGACCCGATGCGCCGCCTACGACCTCCGCTGCGAGCTGCACGTCGCGAACGCGGTCGACGTGTCGAGCATCGTCGACGGTCGGGACGTCGACCTCGTCGTCTTCTTCGCCGCGTTGGAGCACATGACCCTCGACGAGCGACTCGCCGCCATGCGCGGGACGTGGGCGATGCTGCGGCCCGGCGGGCACTGGTGTCTGGTCGACACCCCCAACCGCTTGTGGGTGTTCGACGGGCACACGTCCGTGCTGCCGTTCTTCCACTGGCTACCCGACGAGCTCGCGGTGGCCTATATGCGGCACAGCCCGCGGGCCGAGCTCGCCGGCGCGTGGTCGGAAGTGACCCCGGAGAGCGTCGAAGAGCTCGCCCGCCACGGGCGCGGGATCAGCTATCACGAGTTCGAGGTCGCCATCGGTCCGCTGGCCGGTCTCGACGTCGTCTCCGACCTGGCCGGGTACCGCGAGAGGCACAGCGCAGCCCGACGCCTGCTGCGGACGTGGCGGCCGGCCCACCGTGTCGAGCGCGTCCTGCGGCGAGCAGGGCCCCCGGTGCACCCGGGCTTCTACACGGAAAGCCTCGACCTCGTCCTACGCAAGCCATGAGCAGTCCATCGGTGCAAGCGCCGGTGCCGCTACCGGTCGGCCACGACTCTCCGTGAACAAGAGACGAGCATACGCTTCCCTAGTAGCCCGATAGGCAGCAGTATGGCGAGGCCACAGGATAGCTCTCTGTAGCACTCCGGGCGGGTCGACGGGACGTCGGCGGGGGATCGGACGGGGCGGAGGGCGAAAGATGGCGAGTTGCGGTGATTCCGGGAGCACGACCGGGGGGCGGCGCGCCCTCGTGACCGGAGGGGCCGGCTTCCTGGGCTCCCACGTCTGTGAGCGACTCCTCGACCTCGGACTCGATGTGCTCTGTCTCGACAACTTCCTGACCGGATCACCGGCCAACATCGAGCATCTGCTCGCCCACGACGGCTTCGCGATGATCCGGACCGACGTGTCCGCGCCCGTGGTCGTCCCGGAACGGCTCGACTACGTGCTCCACCTCGCCTCGCCCGCCTCGCCACTCGACTACGCGCGGTTCCCCGTCGAGACGCTCGAGGCCGGCTCCCTCGGCACCCTGAACATGCTCCGCCTCGCCGAGGCGAACGGGGCCCGTTTCCTGCTCGCCTCCACGTCGGAGGCCTATGGGGACCCCCAGCAGCACCCGCAGCGCGAGGACTACTGGGGGCATGTCAATCCGGTCGGTCCGAGGTCGACCTATGACGAGGCGAAGCGTTTCGCCGAGGCCGCCACGATGGCCTACCGCCGGCACCACGGGGTCGATGCCACGATCATGCGGATCTTCAATACCTACGGCCCGCGGATGCGTCCCGACGACGGGCGGGCGATCCCGTCCTTCATCGCCCGGGCCCTCGCGGGCGGTCCGCTCGTCATCACCGGCGACGGATCGCAGACCCGGTCGATGTGCTACGTCGACGACCTCGTCGACGGTGCCCTGCGACTCCTGTTCTCGACCCTCTCCGGCCCGGTGAACATCGGCAACCCGGAGGAGATGACGATCCTCGAGCTCGCCGAGCGCATCCGGGCGGCCACCAACCCCACCGTGGAGCTGTCGTTCGTCGAGCGCCCGCCCGACGACCCGTCGATCCGCCGGCCCGACATCACGCTCGCCCGCGAGCAGCTCGGTTGGGAGCCCGTCGTACCCCTCGAGGTGGGACTCCAGGCGACCATCACCTCGCTGGCCGACCGGCTGGGCGTCCCCGTCCCGGCGACCTACGAGGCCGCGTCGTGAGCGCCGACGGGAGAAGGACGCCGACGATCAGCATCCTGTGCCCGGTCTACCGCACCGAGCCGTTCCTGCGAGCCGCGATCGACTCCGTCCTGGCCCAGACACGCGACGACTGGGAGCTGGTCGTCGTCGACAACGGCCTCTCCGACGAGGTCGTCGACATCGTGGGGTCCGTGGGCCCCGATCCCCGCATCGTCCTCGTCCGTCAGGAGAACCGTGGGCTGGACGGTGGGGTCACGGCGGCCCGGGCGGCGGCCTCCGGGCGCTACCTGCTCCCGCTGTGCAGCGACGACATGCTGGTGCCCTCGACCTGCGAGCGGTTCGTCGACGTGCTCGACGCCCGCCCCGAGATCGACGTGGTCAGCAGCGACGCCTACCTCTACGACGAGCAGCGTCGGTGCTACCTGCCCCAGTCGTGGCTGCGGTTCGCCGATGCACCCGCGGCGGATCCCGACCACCGTGTGGACCTGCTCGAGGTGGTCGGAGGACGCGACGTCTACTACGGCTCCGCCTTCCGACGGGAGGTCTGGGACGCCGAGGGCGGCTACGCCGACGGCAACGCCAGTGACCTCGGACTGTGGTTGCGGGTACTGCGGGCGGAACGCGACGTCCGGGTGCTGCCCGAGCGGCTCGGCGTCTGCCGGGTCCGCGAAGGGTCGATCACCACGGACCCGGTCAGCTCGGGGTTCACCGAGCTGGTGGAAGGCCTGTTCGAGGCCGCCGTCGAGGGATCGCCGGACCCGAGGCTTCGCGACGCCCTGGATCGACGGCTGCGTCGGCGGCGCTACACCGTCTCGCTCGCGTCGGCGCGTCAGGCGCTCCGGCGCGGCGACACGGAGACCGCGCGGGCACGGGCGCGGTCCGCCCTGTCCTACCGGGTCACCCCGCGCAGCGTGGGAGTGCTCGCGGCGGTGACCGTCGCGCCGACGCTGGTGCGACGGCTGCACCCGTACAAACAGGACGTGCAGCTCGTCCTCTCCCGCATGCGTCGACGCGCCATCCGCGCATCAGGCTCGGGGGCCGACGCGAACCGGGCGTAGTCCGGGGTCGACGACCATCCAGCAGCCGCCCTCGGCCTCGACCTCCGGCCAGGCGGTCCGCGCGTCGTCGACGAGGTCCGGCACGAAGACCAGGACCTCGTCGGGTCCGGCCGCGCGTACCCGCTCGAGGGGCACGATCGGGACGCCGGATCCCGGCATGCGCCGGCCGTGCTTCGCCGGGGAGGCGTCGGCCACCGCCGGCAGGAGATCCGGAGCGATACCGGCCCGGCACAGCAGCGACACCGCGCGGGAGGCCGCGCCGTAGGCCAGCACCCGGCGACCCTCGCGCTGCGCCCCTTCCAGGTGGGCGTGCAGCTGGTCGGCGAGTACACCGACCGAGCGGTCCAGCGCGCGGAGCCGCCGCGGATCGGTGATGCCGAGCCGGTCATCCTCGCGGAGCAGCTCCGAGAGCGGCGCCGTGTCGCGCGGACCCGCTCCACCGGCACGCCGAGCGGCGAGCAGGACCGTACCGCCGTAGAGGTCGAACCGGAACGCGTGGGTCACCTCGACGTCGCGGTGGGCGAGCATGCCCGTCAGGGCCGTCACGGAGTGGTAGGCGAAGTGTCCGTGACGCACGGCGTTCCACTGGGAACCGCCGAGGACCGCAGCCAGCGAGTGGAACTGCACCAGCAGGGTCCCGCCGGGTGCGAGCGCGTCCAGCCGGAGTTCGAGCGCTTCGGCCTGGTCACGGTCGTGCAGGAGCCCGAGGCAGTCCAGTACGACGTCGGCACGCTGCCCCGGGGCCGGGGCGACGAGGCCGCGGTCGGCCAGCAACCCGAGCCAGGAGTCGCCGTGGGGGCTCCCGAACTCCCGCACCGTCCCGGCTGCCGGGAGCAGCCCCGCCGCGGCGACCCGATCGATCGCGTCGCGGGCCTGACGCATCAGGGCCTCCGGCTCGATCGCCCGCGGTTCCTCCGGAGTGGTCGGATCCTCGGCGAGCTGGGCGAGCCCGCAGCGGGCGCACAGCCACAGCCGCAGCGGGTGGCGGGGGTCCTCCTCCACCGGCAGGTCCACGGCGGGGAAGTGGTCGCAGGCGGGCTGGGCGCCGAGATCGAGGACGACCTCGCCGTCGGTGCCGCGACAGAAACGGCAGGTCACCGGATGTCCTGAGCTCATGGGGCCGTCGTCCTTGCTCCGGGCGCCGTCAGGAGACGATCGCGGGGGTCGGCACGGGCACGATGAAGCGCCCGCCGAGTCGTCGGTACTCCGCCTGCTGGCGCATGACCTCGTCGCGGAGGTTCCAGGCCAGGAGCAGCAGGTGGTCGGGCCGGTCCACCAGCAGGACCGAGGGGTCGCGGATAGGCAGCCGTGCCCCGGGCATCGCCCTGCCCTGCTTGTGGACGTTGCCGTCGACGACGTACTCGACGGTCGTGCGGTCGATCCCGGTGCTGTTGAGCAGGGTGGCCCCCTTCGCCGCGGCGCCGTACGCCGCGATGCGGGCACCCCTCTCACGCAGCCCCGCGAGCAGTGCGCGGAGGTCGGCCTGTATCCGCGGGACCTGGCGGCCGAACGCCTCGTAGACGGCCGCGTCCGCGAGCCCGAGATCGCGCTCCCGCGCAAGTCGGCGGCGGACGGCCGCAGAGGGACGACCCCACCGGCTCGCCGTCCACCGCAGCGTTCCGCCGTGGATGCCGGGGAACGACCTCACGTCGACCAGCGTCAGTCCATGACGGGCGAACAGGGCCTCGACCGCGAGGGTGGAGAAGTAGCAGAAGTGCTCGTGGTAGACGGTGTCGAAGGCGTTGTTCGCCAGCAGGGAGCCGACGTCGGGGTTCTCGACCTGCACCAGGCCATCGTCGGCGACCAGGACGGCCAGCCCGGCGACGAAGTCGTTGAGAGCCGGAACATGGGCCATGACGTTGTTGGCGACCACGAGCTCGGCGGGCCCCGAGCGGGCGCGGATCTCCTCGGCGAGTTCCCGTCCGAAGAACGCCGTCAGCGTGGGCACCCCCCGTGCCCGGGCGGCTGACGCCGGCCCGTCGCTCGGATCGATCCCCAGGACGCGCAGCCCGTGGCGGAGGGCTCGGCCCAGCAGATAGCCGTCGTTGCTCCCGACCTCGATGACCAGCGGGTCCGGACCGAGGGATCTCTCGGCCACGAAGGTGTCGACGTGCTCCGCGGCATGGGCCACGAGGGTGTCGGAGACCGACGAGTAGTACGGGTAGTCCGCGCCGAAGATCGCGTCGGCGGGGAGCTCGTGGGTGAGCTGCACCAGCGAGCATCCGGGGCAGAAGCCGACTTCCAGGGGGTGGACGGGGTCCGGATCGCCGTCCGTGGGATCCACCAGGGCGTTGGCGATCGGGGTGTCGCCCAGCGACAGGAAAGGGCAGGGACGCGGTCCGCCGCAGGAGCGGCAGGCCTCGACGGCCGTTGCGCGCCGGCCCTGGACCGCCTGCTCGGCCGCGGTGTCGGTCATGGCTCCCCGGGGAGTGGACGCGTCGGGTCACGTCTCGCCGGGGGCCCCGAACAAGAGTAGCCCGTTAGGGCGATAGTCCTACTTGTCGAGCGCCGAGAGTAGCAACAAAGGCAACGCGTCGGCATACTCCTGCCCTGATCGAGTGGGAGGGGGGACACAGTGCTCGAAGACGAGACCGGTAAGGTTGCCGGGAGTGACCGGGCCGTAGGAACGGACGTGCCAGTGGTGGTGCTCGCCGGGGGGCGCGGCACCCGGTTGGGCGAAGCGACGTCCCAGCTCCCCAAGCCCATGCTCCCGATCGGCGGGCTGCCGATCCTCTGGCACGTCATGAGGTTCTACCGCCACTTCGGTCACCGGCGGTTCGTGGTGTGCCTGGGCTACCGCAGTGACCTGATCAAGCACTTCTTCCTGTCGTACCGCGAACGCATGGCCGATGTGCGGGTCGACCTGTCGGGGCAGCGCCCGCCGTCCTTCCTCACCTTGACGGGCACGGAGGACTGGGACGTCATCTGCGCCGAGACCGGCCCGGTGACCGAGACCGGGGGTCGCCTGTCGCGCGTGCGTCGCTACCTCGACGGCGACACGTTCATGTGCGCCTACGGGGACAGCCTCGGCGAGGTTGACCTCGCGGCGCTGCTGGCGTTCCACCGCGGCCACGGCCGGATCGCCACCGTCACCGGCGTGGCGCCCCCGTCCCGCTACGGCGAGCTCGAGATCGAGGGTGACGCGGTGGTCGAGTTCAACGAGAAGCCGGCGACCGCGCGGGGCGTGGTCAGCGGGGGGTTCTTCGTCTTCGACCGAGCCGTCTTCGACTACCTGGACGACGACGAGGGGCTCGTCCTCGAGCGAGGACCACTCCGGGAGCTCGCCAGGGACGGGCAGCTCGCGGTGTACCGCGACCCGGGGTTCTGGCTGTCGATGGACACGTCGCGCGATCTCTCCACCCTCAACGAGCTCTGGGACACCGGGAAGGCGCCGTGGAAGGTGTGGGCGGAATGAACCAGCTGTCGGTCCACCTCGAGCGAGTGCGCCGCCGGTGGGTGCTCGTCGCCGTGATCACCTTCGTGGCCGTGGTGGCTGCTCTCGTCGGCGTCCTGATCCGACCCGACAGCTGGACCGGCCGGGCGGCGCTGGCGATCGTCTCGCAGAACCGCTCTCCCGATCAGGACGCCGTCCTCGGGCGCGGCTACGTCGACCTGTTCAACCAGCTCTCCCAGCAGCGGGTCATGGCCGGTCGGCTCGGCCTCGCCCCGGACGTCCGGTTCAACGCGACCCTCGCGGCCGGCAGTCCGATCGTCTACGTCGAGGCCACCGCGCCCGACCCGGCCCGGGCTGCCCGGGCCGCGACGCTGCTCGCCACCACCTACCGGGACGACGTCCGCAACAACCTCACCGGCGACCGCGTTGCCGCTGCGGCCGAGCTGACCACGCAGCTGCAGGCGTCCCAGGCCCGGCTGGCGGCCCTGCCGCCGGGGAGCCCGGACCGGCCGACGCTGGCCGATCAGATCACCTCGCTCCGTAGCCAGCTGGTGACCGTGCAGTCCAACACCACCAACCAGCTGAAGGATCTCCAGCTCGACGCGGGCGTCACCGAGGACTCCTCCGGTGCGGTGCGCATCCTCGTCCTGGCCCTGGTCGGGGGCCTCGCGGGCGGGGTCGCGCTGGCCCTGGCGCTCGGCCTGGTGGAGACGCGGCTGACCACGCCCACCGAGACGCGGACACGTCTTGGCCGCGAGGTCCTGGCCGAGGTCGTGGACGGTCCGGACCCCGACGGGATGCGTGCGCTGACCGACGTCCTCGCCCTCCCCGATCTCCCGGTCCCCGGCGCGGTAGCGGTCGTGGCGACCGACGCCGGGGGCGCGCGTGCCGGCTCCGTCGCGACAGGCCTGGCCCGGCTGCGGGCCCGCCAGCACGGGAACGCGCTCCTGGTCCGCGCCGCCCCGGGGACGGACGACCCCCCGGGCGCGCTGGGGGTGTGGGACTTCCTCGACCAGGACGCGCCCCGCACCATGGAGCTCGGCGCGCTGATCACGGACGATGCCGGCCTGCGGGTGGTGCCGCCCGGTCGCCTGCGGGAGGACGTGGACGCGGTCTGCTCCCGCGACGGCGCCGCGGAGCTCGTCCGCCGAGCCCGGGCGCTCGCGGACCTCGTCGTCCTGGCCGCGCCGTCGGCCTCGACGTCCGCCACCGGCCCCGTCCTCTGCGCCGCCGCGGACCGGACCGTCCTCGTCGTGGAGGAGGGCGTCACGCGGACGTCGGACGCGCGTCGCGCACTCGATCGAGCCGAGCGGGCGGGGGCCCGGGTGCTCGGCATCGTCCTCGTCCGCGGTACGGGTCGCGCCACCCCGCCGACGGGCGAGGAGACGCCCGCTCGAGACGTCGGTGTCCACCGCAGCGACGACACCGGGCCCCTGTCGGTCCCGTCCGCGCGGCCACCGCACGTCCCGCACGGGGTCGGGGGATGACCTCGTCCCGGCTCCCCCGGGAGCCGACGTTCCTGCGCTCCGCGCGGGCTCGGGCGGTGAGCTCGCGCCGGGAGCACCTCGTGGTGGGCGGCGCGGCGGCCGTCGTCGCCGTCGGCGGGGTGCTCGCGCCGACCACCACCGGCCCGGCGCTGCTGCTCGCCGCGGTGGGCGGGACGGCCGTCGTCCTCGCTCTGGTCGAACCCGCCGCGGCCCTGGTGCTGCTGCTGACCACGGCCTTCCTCCGCACCGCCATCCACGGGCAGGCCATCGGGGTGCCCCTGCCCGGGCTCCTCCTGTCCGTCGCCGTGATCGGCCTCGCGGTCGCGGTCGCACGCGGCAGGCTGGTCCTGCCGCGCCTCGGCGCGCTCGAGCTCGTGATGGGGCTCTACCTGCTCGTGAACGTCGCCTCGTGGTTGAGTCCGCACGAACTCCCCGTGACGACCCTCTACGGCACCCCGCCGATGATCTCGTCGCTCGTGGCCTTCGGCGTCGCGCTCCCCTTCGTCGCCTACGTCCTCGGCCGCCTCGGTGGCGGCGATCCGCGCGTGGCTCCGCTCGTGCGGTGGTGGATCGTCGCCGTGACCGGCTACTCGGCCCTGACCGCGATCATGCAGTTCCACGGGCCCACCGCCCTCGTCTGGCCGCGCTTCATCGTCGAGGCTCCCAGCTGGCCGGGGCGTGCCGTAGGGGTGTTCAACCAACCGGTCGCCAACGGCGTGCTCCTGATGGTGGGACTCGTCGTCTGCCTGTGGCTGGGCGGGCAGACGTCGATACCGCGATGGCAGCGCTGGACCACCCACGTCGTGGCGCTCGCCGCCGTGTACGGGATCTACCTCACCCACACCCGCGCGATCCTGCTGGTCACGGGCCTGGTGCTGCTCGCGGCCCCGTTCGTGTCCCGCGTCTACCGGCGGGGTGCGCTCGTCATCCTCGGACTGGCGGCCGTCGCCGTCGTCGTGAACTGGACCACGTTCACCGGGAGCAACCGGACCGCCGGCGGGGTCGGGTCCACCGACGAGATCGACGACCGACTCAACATGATCGCCACTGCCGTCCCGGCGATCCGCTCCGAACCGCTGCTCGGATGGGGCATCGGCCGGTTCCCGGCGGTCAACACCTTCTACCACCAGCAGTGGTCCGCGACGACCGCCTTCCGCCACGGCTACGGCTACGCCGCCCACGAGACCGAGCTGGGTGTCGGCGTCGAGCTCGGACTGGTCGGGCTCGTCGTCTGGCTCGCGGTCCTCGCCCTGCTCCTGCGGCGCGTCCTGGCCGCCCACCGGCTGGGGACCGACCCGGGCACGTCGGGCATCGCGCTCCTGACGGTGCCGGCGCTGATCGTCGTGGGGGCGACGGTCGACCTCAGACTCCTCGATTTCGCCTCGACCCTGGTCCTCCTGCTCGCGGGCCTGGCGGTCGGACCCGGAAGACCCCCCTCGCCACCACCGATGGTGGCGACCGAGCGCCTCCGAGAGGTGATGGCCCCATGACCGGCCCGCTGCGGGTGCTCTTCCTGGTCCCCGACCTCGACGTCG
>JAVXWR010000117.1:0-3235 GCA_032230725.1 Actinomycetota bacterium | reverse complement strand
GCAGCGCACCTAGCGTCTGGGCGGGGCCTGGACCCGGGCGACGTCCCCGCCGAGGGCGGAGAGGTTCTCGACGAACAGCGGGTAGCCGCGGTCGATGTGGGCGACGTCCCACACCTCGGTCTCCCCGTCGGCCACGAGGCCCGCGAGGACGAGGCCCGCGCCGGCCCGGATGTCCGAGGCCCACACCGGGGCCGAGGACAGCCGCTCCACGCCGCGGACGACGGCGTGGTGGCCGTCGGTCCGCGCGTCGGCCCCGAGGCGGACCATCTCCTCGACGAAGCGGAACCGCCCCTCGAAGACGTTCTCCGTGATCATCGAGGTGCCTTCCGAGACCGCGGAGAGCGCGATCGCCATCGGCTGCAGGTCGGTCGCGAACCCCGGGTAGGGCAGCGTCACCCAGTCGACCGAGCGGGGGCGGCCGTTGCCGTGGACGCGGAAGCCCTCCGGGACGGCCTCCGTGGTCGCGCCGGCCTGGGTCAGCTTGTCGAGCACCAGGTCGAGGTGGTGCGGGTCGACCCCCCGCACCGTGACGTCACCGTCGGTGATCACCGAGGCGAAGGCCCACGTGGCCCCGACGATGCGGTCGCCGATGACGCGGTGGGTGGTCGGGGTCAGCTCGGCGCCGCCGTGCACGGTCAGCGTCGAGGTGCCGCCCCCGGAGATCTTCGCGCCCATCTCCTGGAGCATGCGGACGAGGTCCACGATCTCCGGCTCGCGGGCGGCGTTGTCGATCACCGTCGTGCCCTCGGCGAACACCGAGGCCATGAGGATGTTCTCGGTCGCCCCCACCGAGGGGAAGTCCAGCCAGATCTGTGCGCCCCGCAGCGCCACGCCGGGTCCGTCGGCCTCCGCGACGACGCAGCCGTGCAGGATCTCCGAGCGTGCGCCCAGCAGCCGCAGCCCGGCCTGGTGCATGTCGAGGGGACGGGAGCCGATCGCATCGCCGCCGGGCAGGGGCACCACGGCCCGCCGGCAGCGCGCCACCAGCGGCCCCAGCACGCACACCGACGCCCGCAGCCGCGACACCGAGCGGTAGTCCGCTTCCGACTCGAGCTCGGCCGGGACGTCGATCTCGACGACGTCGCCCTCCACCGTCACCTCGCAGCCCAGGCTGCGCAGGACGTCGGCCATCAGCGGCACGTCGAGGATGCGGGGGCAGTTCGTGATCGTCGTCCGGCCCACGGCGAGCAACGCCGCGGCCATCAGTTTGAGCACGCTGTTCTTGGCGCCGACGACGTCGACCGTGCCCGTGAGGGGGCCCGCCGCCCGCACGACGAAGTGCTCGTTCACGCTCAGCGACGCTACCGGCCGAGCTGCGGGCCCCCGACCCCGGCCGCCCCGGCCCCTAGACTGGCACCGTGGCCGTTCACCTCACCCGCATCTACACGCGCACCGGTGACGACGGGACGACCGGTCTCTCCGACTTCTCCCGGGTCCCCAAGACCCACCCGCGGCTCGATGCCTACGCCGACTCCGAGGAGGCCAACGCCGCGATCGGGCTGGCCCTCGCCGTCGGGAACCTGCCCGAGCGGATCGTCGCCCCGCTGCGCCAGATTCAGAACGACCTGTTCGACGTCGGGGCGGACCTCGCGACCCCCGTCGCCGAGAAGCCGGAGTACCCGCCGCTGCGGGTGACCGAGGCGCAGGTGGAGCGGCTCGAGGGCTGGTGCGACGAGTTCAACGAGGGGCTCGCGACGCTCGACTCGTTCATCCTGCCGGGCGGGACGCCGGGCGCGGCCCACCTGCACGTGGCACGGGTGGTCACCCGGCGCGCCGAGCGCGCGACCTGGGCTGTCGTGGAGGCCGACCCCGAGCGCACGAGCGTGCTCCCGGCGCGCTACCTCAACCGGCTCTCGGACCTGCTGTTCATCCTGGGGCGCGTCGCGAACCCGGGCGGCGACGTCCTCTGGGTCCCCGGCGGCCCCGAGGCCCAGAAGGGGTGACCACCGGGGCGCGACGGTGGCGCTGGTGCACCACGGGGGAGACCACCGGAGCGCGACGGCGGCGCTGGAGCAGCCCGAGGGACGAGGGCTGACACAGCGATCGCCTTGGCGCGACTAACTGGCCTGGCGGTACCCGGTCGACCGCCCCGGGGGGCTCGACTCCAGCCACGACGAGAATCCGGTGAGCACGTCGGCGTTCATCGCGAGCTCGTAGACCCCGTTCGAGGTGCGACATCGCAGCACCGTGGCGCCCGGCGGGTGCAGCTCGGTCGGGCGCGGGGGGCGTCGGTCGACGATCTCGACCTCGAAGCGGTCGAGCACCACGTTCGGACCGGAGCGCAGCCCGCTCACCCGGTACCAGCGGAACTGGTCCCCGCGGTAGCGGGCGATCCCGGAGTGCCAGCCCCGCTGATCGTCCGACGGGGAGGGGGCCGTGTCAGGGGGCGTCGCGTCCACCGGGCGGGCGCGGCGCATCGCGACGTCCACCCCGCCACGGCGCAACTGCTGGAGCCGGCGCAGCGCGACCAGGGCGAGCAGGAGCAGGACGGCCGCGACGACGACGAGCACGATCTCCACGACCATCCCGGAGATCGTCATGCTCGTCGCGCCGGCGCGGGTCGGTCGTGCACGCGTCCCGGTCCCGCCCGTCTCGCCTAGTCCGAGTCCTGGCCGGCGGCCGCGAGGCGGGCCTCGGCCCGCGCCTTCGCCGCCCGACCCTTGGGGTCGTCCTCGTCCGCCGAGTCACGCTCCTGCTGAGCGGCGGAGACGTCGATCTCGTCGCTCAGCTCCGCCTCCTCCGCGAGGATGGTCAACTTCTCGCCATCCATCGACAGGAACCCGCCGAACACGGCGGCCCGGACGGAGTCACCGTCGGTCGGGTCGATCCGGACCATGCCCGCGTCGGTGAGCTGGGCGATGAGCGGCTCGTGGCGGGGCAGGATGCCGATCTCGCCCACGCTGGTGCGCGCGAAGACGAACTCGGCCGTGCCCGACCACACCTTCCGCTCCACCGCCACGAGATCGACCTGCATCTCGGCCACTGAAGGACGTCCTTTCGTCGAGCAGGCCCCGGGTGGGGCGCCGCGGAGGCGCCCCACCCGGGGAGCGGATCAGTCGTTGAACTGCTTCTGCTTCTCCTCGACGTCGTCGAGGTCACCGCACATGGTGAACGCCTGCTCGGCGTAGTCGTCGTACTCACCCTTGGCGATCTTGTCGAACGCCTCGACGGTGTCCTTGACGTCGACGTACGAGCCTTCCTCACCGGTGAACTGCTCGGCGGCGTACATGTTCTG
>JAVXWR010000110.1:0-3240 GCA_032230725.1 Actinomycetota bacterium | reverse complement strand
CGTGAGCCGGAACGGGACGGCCGCGCACCCCTCGGCGCCGACCGTGGCGAAGGTCCGCATGCGCTTCGCCAAGCGCGGCCGGGCCCGGTTCAGCTCGCACCGTGACGTGGCGCGGGCGATGGAGTGGGCGCTGCGTCGGGCCGGGGTGCCGGTGTCGCTCTCGCACGGCTTCAGCCCGCACCCGCGGCTCTCCTGGCTCGGGGCCGCGCCCACCGGGGCGGCCAGCGAGGCGGAGTTCGTCGAGATCGGGCTGACCGAGGACCTGGAGCCCGAGGCGCTGGCCCGCGAGGTCGACGCGGTGCTGCCCGAGGGCCTCTCGGTGCTCGAGGTGGTCCGCGCCGGCCCGGGGTCGCTGGCGGATCGGATCGACGGGTCCGTCTGGCGCATCGCGATGCCCGGGGTGGACCCGGCCCGGCTGGCAGACGCGGTCGCCGTCCTCGAGTCGACCCCGGTGGTCGAGGTCGAGCGGATGACCAAGAACGGCCTGCGCACCCTCGACGTCCGGGCGGCGCTGGTCCGGCTCAGGGTGGAGGCGCCCGTTCCTGGGGACCGCGGCGGCGTCACGGGCGCGCTCGACGATCGTCACCCGAACGATGCAGGATCCGCAGATGACGAGCCGGGGAACGGCCGCCGACCGCACGATGACGCCGCCCGGCGCGCCACGGGAGAGGTCACCGACCGCCGTGCCCGTGCGGGCCGGTCGGTGTGTGGGACACTGTCGGTGGTCGTACGGCACACCACGCCGGCTGTACGACCCGACGACGTGGTGAGCGCGCTGCGCACCGTCGCCGGGCTGGAGCCGCCCGTCCCCGTCACCGCGACGCGGACGGAGCAGGGCCGGCTCGGCGCCAGCGGAGAGTTGCTCGACCCGCTCGAGGCGGACCGCGCGACGACCGGTCGCGAATCCGTCCCCGGGCGGCACGCCGGCGAGGACCGCCCGGTCTGAGGACGGCGCGGGGCCCGACCGGGTCGCCGCCGGAGGAGACCGAGCGCCGAGATGTTCGGCGGTCGTCGGCACCCGAAGCCGGAGACCGCTCGGCGAGACCACGCGATGCCCTCGTGTGGCCGCGACCGTGAGGGTCGCGCCCGGGGGCCGAAGGAGTTGCATGACCGAGAACGAGGCTCCGCTCCCCGCCTCCACGACAGCGTCGGGTCGTCCCGACGACGCGGCGCTGGCGTCCCTGCCCGACAAGCTGCGGGTGCACGCGCTCGCCCGTCTGGTCGGGTCGTCGAGCCGCGAGGTGCTGGCCGTGCTCGCGCGGCTCGACGTCGCCGCGCGCAGCGCCCAGTCCAGCGTCGACCGCACCACGGTGTCCCGGGTCGTCGACGAGCTCTTCCCGTCGGAGGCTCCCGCGACGCCGGCCGCCCCGGCGACCCCCGACCCGGTCGGACCCGCGCCGACCGGCGACGGCGAGCCCCCCGGCGACGACGGGTCCGGCCAGGTCACGGGCGCGATCGGCGGCGCACCGGCGGCCCCTGCCGCGCTCTTCCTCGCCCCGGACGTGGCGACGCCCGCGGCCGACGCCGAGGGCGCCGGCCGCCGTCGTCGGCGGAGCAGCCGCTCCACCGGCGTGGTGACCCCGGACGAGACGGTCGAGCAGGCGACCGCCGAGGCCCCGGCCACGCCGGCGGCCCAGGACACCCCGGACGCCGAGGAGTCGGACTCCGACACCGGCACGGAGGCGGAGACGCCGGGCTCCGGCGGCGACGCCGACGACGACGACGGCGGGCGCAAGCGTCGCCGCCGCGGACGCCGGGGTCGCGGACGCGGCCGGGGCGGGCCCGAGGACGAGTCCGGCGAGGACTCGCCCGAGAACGTCGACGAGGACTCCGACACCCCCTCCTCGCAGGACCAGGGCTCGGACGACCAGAGCTCCGACGACCAGGGCTCGGACGACGACGACGAGGGTGACGACGAGTCCGACGCGGACTCCTCGGACGACTCCGCCTCGTCCGGGTCGTCGCGGCGGCGCCGTCGTCGGCGCCGTCGGAGCTCCGAGGACTCCGGCGACGGGCAGACGCCCGACGACCCGCCGAACACCGTCACCCACGTCCGGGAGAAGACCGAGGTCGAGGCCCGTAAGCGCTCGAGCGACGACGAGGTCAAGGGCGTCAAGGGCTCCACGCGCCTCGAGGCCAAGCGCCAGCGCCGCCGTGACGGGCGCGAGCAGGGCCGTCGCCGCCCCGCGATCCTCTCCGAGTCGGAGTTCCTGGCGCGCCGCGAGGCCGTCGAGCGGACGATGGTCGTGCGCCAGCAGGCCGACCGTAACCAGATCGGCGTGCTCGAGGACGGCGTGCTCGTCGAGCACTTCGTCGCGGGCAGCGGCCAGAACTCGATGGTCGGCAACGTCTACCTCGGCCGCGTCCAGAACGTGCTGCCCTCGATGGAGGCGGCCTTCGTCGACATCGGGCGCGGACGCAACGCCGTGCTCTACGCCGGCGAGGTCAACTGGGACGCCGCCGGGCTCGACGGCAAGCAGCGCAAGATCGAGCACGCGCTCTCCTCGGGCGACAGCGTCCTGGTGCAGGTCACCAAGGACCCGGTCGGCCACAAGGGCGCGCGCCTGACCACCCAGATCAGCCTGCCCGGCCGCTTCCTGGTCTACGTGCCCGGCGGCGGCGCGACCGGCAACAGCCGCAAGCAGCCCGAGCAGGAGCGCAAGCGCCTCAAGGACAACCTCAAGCGGATCGTCCCGCCGGAGGCCGGCGTCATCATCCGCACGGCCGCCGAGGGCATCGAGGAGGCCGAGCTCGAGCAGGACGTGCGCCGGCTGGCCGCCCAGTGGGAGGTCATCGAGCGCACCGGGCGCGAGGCGGCCGAGGGCAGGTCCGACGGCAAGGGCGAGGGCGGCGGCAAGGGCAAGGGCTCCGGCAAGGGCGCGGCCAAGGCGCCGTCGCTTGTGCACGAGGAGCCCGACCTGCTGATCCGGGTCGTGCGCGACATGTTCAACGAGGACTTCTCCTCGCTGGTGATCTCCGGTGAGCAGGCCTGGGAGACCCTCGAGGGCTACATCTCCCACGTCGCGCCGGAGTTGGTGCCGCGGCTCTCCCGCCACACCGGCCCCGAGGACGTGTTCAGTGCGTACCGGATCGACGAGCAGCTGGTGAAGGCACTCGACCGCAAGGTGTGGCTGCCCTCGGGCGGCACGCTGGTGATCGACCGCACCGAGGCCATGACCGTGGTCGACGTCAACACCGGCAAGTTCACCGGCTCCGGGGGCAACCTCGAGGAGACGGTGA
>JAVXWR010000109.1:0-8904 GCA_032230725.1 Actinomycetota bacterium | reverse complement strand
TCGAGCCGCTCGTACCGCTGGGTGCCGCCGGCGAACAGTAGCCGACCGTCCGGCAGCATCGTCTGCCCGCCGCAGAACATGTCGTCGGGCACGGGGATCATGCGGGACTGACCGGTCTTCGGGTCGTACAGGAGGCTCTTGAGCGCCTTGGTGGCGAACATGTCCTCCTTGTTGCCCGACCCGGCGACCATGAGGACCTTGCCGGTCGGGAGCAGCGCCGCGTGGATCGAGTTGACGCGCTGGTCGGGCGGGATGTCGATGACGTCCCAGTGGCCGAACTTGCTCATGTACTCGGGGCTGTTGATCAGCGCCAGGTGCCGCTGCTCCTGGATGAAGGAGAACGCCGGCGGGACGTTGACGCCGAGGAGGACGGCCGCGGCCACGACGATGAGGGCGATCTGTCGATAGAGCCGGGCGCGCGAGCTCAAGTCACTCTCCCACGGGTCGGAGGGCCCGGCGAGGAGCAACCGGACCGGCCGCCCAGTCGTCGGCCGGGTCGAGATTAACCGAGACACGTTCGTGACCGGACTGCACCCTCGACGAGATCGACGCACTCCGCCGTTCAGGGCACGTCGATCGAGGGCGCCGGGCCGACCCTCGGTGGGGTGCCCTGGTGGAGATGCCGCTGCGAGGTGCGGCGGCCGGTCGTGAGGCACGCTCACGGAGGCATTCGGGGACCCGACATCCCCCGTCGGGGGCGCGGTTCAGACCGCGGGGTCCCGGACGTAGTCGGCCGCGACGAGCCGCAGCCCGGCGCCGTCGGAGGCGTGGAAGGACAGCGACCAGACGCTGCCCTTGCGCGACGGCGGGTCGGCGAGCCGCCGGTTGCTGTGCACCTCGGGCCGGATCCCGCCGGAGGCGTCGGCGGCGAGGTCGCGCACCAGGGCCGGGATGCCGTCGCCCTGCGCGCACACCGCCGTCGTCGGCCCGGCGGCGAGCTCGAGCAGGCGCGCCCGGGCCCGGTCGGGGTCGTCCGCGACGGCCTCGTCGCTGAACGCGGGGTCGTCGGCGATCCCGACGCCGAGGCGGCGCGAGGCGGGCTCGAGGGTCTCCCGGCACCGGACCTTCGGCGCCGCGACCAGCCGGCGCACCCCGTGCGCGGTGAGCAGGTCCGCGACCCGGCGGGCCTGCTCGCGCCCGGCGTCGACGAGGGGACGCGCGTCGTCCTCGGGCCACGAGCCGCGCTTGCCGGCCTTCGCGTGCCGGACGAGCAGGAGCGAGCACAGGGGGCGGGGGCTGCGGGCGAACGCGTCGAGCACGTCGCGGTCCGAGTCGTAGGACAGCAGCCCCGCGGCCTCGGCCGGGGACAGCCACCGCAGCTCGTCGGTCTCGCCGTTGGGGACGAACGTGCCCTCGCCGGCGCGCGCCTCCCAGTAGTCGACGACCTTGCGGTCCTCCCCGACCGGGTAGCGGACCGTCGCGAGGTGGCGTCCCAGCGCGGCCCCGAAGCCGGTCTCCTCGGCGATCTCGCGCACCGCGGTGCGGGCGCGCGACTCGCCCGGGTCGACCTTGCCCTTGGGCAGGCTCCAGTCCTGGTGGTGGGGCCGGTGCACGACGGCGACCTCGGCGTCCGCCGCCGCGGGGCGCCAGAGCACCGCGCCGGCGGCGTGGATGCTGGGGGGGAGGTCCTCGTCGGCCGGGGTGGCGATCTGGATCTCCGTCATTCCTTGGCCTCGCGCCGCATCAGCAGCGTGGCCTGGTGGTCGCACACCTGCATCCCGTCGGTGCCCTCCCCGGCCGCCACCGGCCACGGCGTCCAGGACCCGTCCGGTTCGAGGACCCAGCACCGTGTCGTCGGCGCCGTCGCGGAGTCGAGGATCCCGTCGAGCTGGGCCACCAGTCGCGGGTCGGTGACCGGCGCCAGCGCCTCGACGCGCCGGTCGAGGTTGCGGTGCATCATGTCGGCGCTGCCGATCCAGTGCTCGTTCGCCCCCACGAAGTGGAAGATCCGCGAGTGCTCGAGGAAGCGCCCGAGGATCGAGCGCACCCGGATGTTCTCCGAGAGGCCGGGCACCCCCGCCCGCAGCGCGCAGATGCCCCGCACGACGAGGTCGACCGGCACCCCGGCCTGGGAGGCCCGGTAGAGGGCGTCGATGACCTGCTCGTCGACCAGGCCGTTGACCTTGATCCGGACCCCGGACGTCCACCCGGCCAGCGCCCGCTCCCGCTCGGTGTCGATGCGCTCGACCACCCCGCGGCGCACGCCGTAGGGAGCCACGAGCAGCCGGCGGTACTTGCGGCGGCGGGCGTAGCCGGTGAGGACGTTGAACAGGTCGGTGAGGTCCGCGCCGATCGTCTCGTCGGCGGTGAACACGCCGATGTCCTCGTAGAGCCTCGCGGTCTTCGGGTTGTAGTTGCCGGTGCCCAGGTGGCAGTAGCGCCGGATCGTCGAGCCCTCCTGGCGCACCACCAGCGCCGCCTTGGCGTGGGTCTTCAGGCCGACCAGGCCGTAGACGACGTGCACCCCGGAGCGCTCCAGCGCGCGGGCCCAGTTGATGTTGGCGCGCTCGTCGAAGCGGGCCTTGATCTCGACGACGGCGACGACCTGCTTGCCCGCCTCAGCGGCGTCGATCAGCGCCTCGACGATCGGTGAGTCGCCCGAGGTGCGGTAGAGCGTCTGCTTGATCGCGAGGACCTTCGGGTCCGTCGCGGCCTGCTCGATGAACCGGTGCACGCTCGTGGAGAACGAGTCGTAGGGGTGGTGCACCATCACGTCGCCCTCGCGCAGGGTCGCGAAGACGCTCTTGGGGGTCTCGCCCTCGCTGAACGCCGGGTGCGTGGCCGGGACGAACACCGGGTCCTTGAGCTCCGGGCGACCCAGCGACATCAGCTCCATGAGGGCCGAGAGGTCGAGCCGGCCGGGCACCTGGACGACGTCGTGGGGGTCGACGTCGAGCTCGCGCAGCAGCAGCTCGAGCATGTGCTCGCTCATCTCGTCGGTGATCTCGAGACGCACCGGCGGGCCGAAGCGGCGGCGGGCGAGCTCGCGCTCGAGGGCCTGCAGCAGGTCCTCGTCGCGGTCCTCCTCGACGTCGAGGTCGGCGTTGCGGGTCACGCGGAACACGTGGTGCTCGGCGACCTCCATGCCCTCGAAGAGCCGATCGAGGTGCTCGGCGATGAGGTCCTCGATCGGCAGGAACCAGCAGCGCCGGTCGAGGTTGGTCCCGTCGGCCCCGTCCTCGGCGTCGTCGCCGGGCTCCGGCCCGACCCGCACGAGGCGCGGCACGTTGTTCGGCACCTTCACGCGGGCGAAGTGCTCGATGCCGGTCTGGGGGTCACGCACCGCGACGGCGAGGTTCAGCGACTGGTTCGAGATGTAGGGGAACGGGTGGGCCGGGTCGACGGCCAGCGGCGTGAGGACCGGGAACACCTGCGCGTCGAACCAGGCGGAGAGCCGTTCGCGGGCGTCCGCGGTAACGCGGTCCCAGCCGATGACGTGGACCCCCGCCTCCTCGAGCGCGGGCCCGACGCCGGAGAGCCAGATCCGGGCGTGCTTCTCGGCGAGCTCCTGGTTGCGCGCGGCGATGTGGGCGAGCTGCTCGCGCGGGGTGAGCCCGTCGGCGCTGCGCACCGAGAGCCCGGTCTCCTCGCGGCGCTTCAGGCCCGCGACCCGCACCATGTAGAACTCGTCGAGGTTGGACGCGAAGATCGCGAGGAACTTGGCGCGCTCGAGCAGCGGCTGGCTGGGGTCCTCGGCGAGTGCGAGGACGCGGGCGTTGAACTCCAGCCAGGACAGTTCGCGGTTGAGGTAGCGGTCCTCGGGCAGGTCCGCGGAACCGCCGCTCGACGGGGTCGCGGCGGCCGGCGCGAGCGGCAGGCGCCCCCGGCCCTCACGTCCGTCCCCCCGGCCGTCGACGCCGTCCCCGTGACCGTCCCCGGTCGGGGGCGCCGGGGGCGGCGGGCCCGGCTCGGTCGCCGTCCGGGCGCCCGACGTCGAGTCGGCACCGTCCTGCAGGGCCGTGTCCGCGCCACCGGGTTCCGAGTCGCTCACACGGCGCATTGTCCCGGGCGACGGGCGGCCCGGCGAGTGCGACGAGGGTCGCGTACGCCATCCCCGGGCCGCCGCGACGCCTGCCCAACGGGCCTCAGCGGCAGCCGGCGAGCGGCACGGCGGGGACCGCGGCGTCGGGCCAGGCCCGGGTGGCGGGCCCGACGCCGAGGGCGCGGACCCGCTCGAGGTCGGCCGGGACGTCCACGTCGTGGCGCAGCCCCGGCCACGCGTCGGGCAGGGCCACGGCCCCCGCGGCCGCGTGCGCGTGCGCCGACCGCGGACCGAAGTGCGGCCCGCCGTGCCCCGGACGGGCGAGCACGAGCATCGTCGTCCCCTCCCCGGTGTGGTCCGCGACGTAGGCCGCAGGCGCACCGTCGGCGATGACCGCCACCGCCCGGGCGAGCGCCTGGTCGAGCTCGGCCGCCCGCAGCGCCGGCAGGTCGCCGAGCAGGGCCGCGACCGGCGCCGGAGCGTGCCCGGTGAGACCGTCCGGGAACCGCTGCAGGTGCTCGACCCCCGCGCGCACGGCCGCGTTGAGCCCGGCGCCCGGGTCGTCGACGACGACGGTGCGGCTCAGGTCCGGGGAGTGGTGGCCGCCGCCGTCGTGCCCGGCGGGGCGGACCAGGGCCGCAGCGCGCGGGTCGGACGTGACGACCGCGACCCGGCGCACCGCGGAGGCGAGCACCGCGGCGAGGGTGTCGGCGGCCAGCGCCAGCGCCAGGCTCGCGTGCGCGGCGGATCGCTGCGGCGCGGGGACGAGAGCGACCGTGGCCCCGACCAGCCGCGACTTCGCGCGCCGGAGCTCCTTGATGGGGACCACGAGGTCCACCGCGACGGTCATGGCGCCCAGTGTCCGCCCGTCGGCGCGCCGGCGCCCGTGCCCGGGACGGCCCGCACCCCCGGACGGCCCGCACGGCGTCTCGCCGGGTGCTCCGTCTTGTCGGGTGCGCCGTCTTGTCGGACGATCACCGCCACGGGAGACTGCGCCTTCGGGCCGGCACGGTCGGCGGCGAGGAGGACACCTTCAGTGACGAAGCGCGGAGACCCCGCGGACGTGGCGGCGAGGATGCCCGCCGAGGTACGCCACCGACGTCGTGAGCCGGGCGGGCCTGCGGTCGCCACGTCGGCGGCGGTCTTCTACCCGATCACGCTGCTGGTCGCCCGGCGCCGGATGATCGGCCTCGAGAACGTCCCGGCGCAGGGTCCGGCGATGCTGGTGTGCAACCACGTCTCCTACCTCGACCCGGTCTACACCGCGGTGTTCGTCCACCGCGCCCGCCGGACCCCGCGGTTCCTCGCGAAGGACTCGCTGTGGAAGGTGCCGGTGTTCGGCCGGATCATGGCCGGCAGCCGACAGATCCCCGTCTCCCGCGGCTCACGGGACGCCGGCGCGAGCATCGAGGCGGCGCAGCGGGCGTTCGCCGACGACGGCGTGGTGGTCATCTACCCCGAGGGCACGATCACCCGGGACCCCGACGGGTGGCCGATGGAGGCGCGCTCCGGGGCCGCGCGCCTGGCCCTCGCGAGCGAGGTCCCGGTGATCCCGACGGTGCACTGGGGCACGCTGGCGATCTACGACCACTACCGCAGGCGGGTCCGGCCCTCGCCGTTCGGCGCGACCGTGACGGTGCGGGCCGGTACGCCGATCGACCTGTCCGACCTGCGGGCGCGCGTGGGGGAGAAGGGCCCGGGGGCAGCGCTGCTGCGGGAGACGACCGCGCGGATGATGACCGCCGTGCGTGAACTGCTCGAGGAGGTCCGGGGCGAGTCGGCCCCGCACGAGGGGCCGGGGACGCCCGGGGCGGGGACGGCGGGATGAGCCGCTACGCCGTGCTCGGGGCGGGGTCGTGGGGCACCACGTTCGCGAAGGTGCTCGCGGACGCCGGGACCGACGTGACCCTGTGGGCGCGCCGCCAGGAGGTCGCCGACGCGATCGAGAAGGACCACGCCAACCCGGAGTACCTGCCCGACATCGCCCTGCCCGAGACGCTGCGCGCCACCCACGACGCCGAGGCCGCCCTGGACGGCGTGACGGCGGTCGTCCTCGCGATCCCCGCCCAGAAGCTGCGCGCCCACCTCGAGGACTGGCGCTCCCAGCTCCCGCCCGACGCCACCGTGGTCAGCCTGGCCAAGGGCGTCGAGATGGGCACCCTCAAGCGGATGAGCGAGGTCGTCGCGGACGCCGGCGCCGTGGAGCCCGGCCGCATCGCCGTGGTCAGCGGGCCGAACCTCGCCGGCGAGATCGCCGCCGAGCAGCCCACCGCCACCGTCGTCGCCTGCTCCGACCACGACCGCGCGGTCGCGGTGCAGCACGCCTGCTCGACGGGGTACTTCAAGCCCTACACCAACGTCGACGTCATCGGCTGCGAGCTCGGCGGTGCGTGCAAGAACGTCATCGCGCTGGCCTGCGGGATGGCGGCGGGGCTGGGCTACGGCGACAACACCACGGCCTCGCTGATCACCCGCGGGCTCGCCGAGATCTCCCGGCTCACCGTCGCGCTGGGCGGGCAGGCGCTGACCCTGGCCGGCCTCGCGGGGATGGGCGACCTCGTCGCGACCTGCTCCTCGCCGCTGTCGCGCAACCGGCGCTTCGGGGCCTCCCTGGGGGCGGGGATGTCGGTCGCCGAGGCCGAGGAGGCCAACCACGGGCAGGTCGCCGAGGGCGTCAAGTCGTGCGAGGCGATCGGGGAGCTGGCTCTCCGTCACGCGGTGGACACCCCGATCGTGGCCGCTGTGCGCCGGGTGTGCGCCGGCGACGTCTCGGCGCGTGACGTGGGTGACGAGCTGATCAACCGTGAACGCAAGCGGGAGTGACCCGTTCCCCTGCGCCCGTGTACGACCGGTGAGGACGGGTTTCGCGACGCCGCCCGTGAGGCAATCTCCGCCCCGTGGATGTGCTGCAGCGGACGGGAGCCCTGACCCTGAGCGCCCCCGCCACCCGCGCGGAGGCCTCCACGATCCGGCGCGGTTTCCACGACTGGCTCACCGACCTGGCCGAGCCGGACGCGGTGGACGACCTCACGCTCGCCGTCTACGAGGCGCTGGCCAACGTGGTCGACCACGCCTACGCGGCGTCGGCCTGCCGCGGCGAGATGCGGCTGCGGGCGGCGGTGTCGCCGCCGCGCGTCGGGGGCCGCGACCTCGTCGTCACGGTCGCCGACGACGGGACCTGGCGCCGCGCGCAGGACCCCGGCTGGCGCGGTCGCGGCCTGGGGCTCATGCACACCCTGGCCCACGCCTCGGTGACCTCCGGGGCGGCCGGGACGACCGTGCAGCTGCGCCGGCGGGTCGCTCCGGCGCCCGAGCTCGTCCCGGCCTGAGGTCGCGGGGACGTCCGAAAAAGTCTCCCTGTCGGCGTGCTCCCCTTGCCCTGGACGTCAGGAAACCGGCGTTGATCGACGCGGGCCCACGGCCCACCCCCGCACGCGCTCCGGCACTGCCATGTCGTCGGGGAGCGCCGGGCAGGTCTCGGGCGTGCCGAGGACCGTCGACACCGGCACGACACCGGCCCACCGCGGGTCCCCGCCGGCGACCGCCTCCGGGTCGCCCGGCGGGCCCTGGCGCACCTTGACGCTGGCCTCGTCGAGGGGCAGGGCGAGCACCGCGGTGGCGGCGGCCTCCCGGCGGTCGGGGCGCCGCGCGTGGTCCCACTGGCCGGGCGTGAGGTGCTCGACGACCGCCCGCAGCGCGCGGAGCTGCTCCTCGGGGTCGGTCACCCGGCGGGCACGGCCCCGGACGACGGCGCTGCGGTAGTTCGCGGAGTGGGAGAACACGCTGCGGGCCAGCACCAGCCCGTCGAGCAGCGTGACGGTCAGGCACACGTCCCGCTCGGCCGCGAGGCTCGCGGCGCCCGTGGACCCGTGCACGTAGACGACCTCGCCGACGCGTGCGTGCATCGTCGGGAGCACCAGCGGCGTGCCGTCGTCGTCGACGAGCCCGAGATGGCAGACCAGGGCCTCGTCGAGCACGGCGTGCAGGAGGGCTCGGTCCTCGGCCTGGCGCTCGCGCTTGCGGCGGAGCTGCGTGCGTGGGGTGGCGGAGAGGGTCACGCCATCGATCATCGGTGCTCGCGGTGGCATGCTGCGAGAGCCATTTCCGCGCTGATCGAGGAGGCCACTCGTGGGGAGTCCGGTGTCATCGGTCGCGGTGGGCCTGGATCGCGGGGCGGGCGTGCCGTTGGCGGTCCAGCTCGCCGATGCGCTGCGGCGGGCCGCGCTCGACGGACAGCTGCGCCCGGGGGACCGGGTCCCGGCGACGCGGGTGCTCGCCCGCGAGCTGGGGGTGAGCCGCACGGTCACGAGCGCGGCGTACGACCAGCTGGTGGCCGAGGGCTGGCTGGGCGCGCGGCACGGGTCGGGGACGGTGGTGACGGCGGCGCCCCCGGGTCCCGGTGCCGGTGCCGGTGCCGGTGCCGGTGCCGGTGCCGGTGCCGGTGCAAGCGAAGCCCTGTCGGCGTGCTCCCCTGCATTGCTTGCACTCAGTGACAGGAAAGCCCCGTCATCGACCGACCTTCGTCCGGGCGCCCCGTGCCTCGAGGTGCTCGACCCTGCGGCGTGGCGGCGGGCGTGGCGGCGCGCGGGCGACTTCGACCCGGCCGAGCGCCCCGAGCACGCGGGCTCCGACGCCTACCGCGCCGCCGTCGCCGAGCACCTGCTGCGCCACCGCGGGATGACCGCCGGACCCGCCGGGGTCCTCGCCACCGCCGGCACGACCGCGGGCTTCGCCGAGCTCCTCGCGGTACTGGGCGCGGCGCGCGGACGACCACTGCGCGTCGGGATCGAGGACCCCGGCTACCGCCGTGCGGTGGGGGTCGTGCGGGCGGCCGGGCACGAGGTCGTCGGGCTCGCGGTCGACGCCGACGGGCTCGTCGTCGACGCCGTCCCGCCCGGGCTCGACGTCGTCTACGCGAGCCC